>JAKIWY010000050.1 GCA_022749835.1 Thermoplasmata archaeon
CCTGACGCAGGTCGCCGGACAGCCCGAGGGGATCTTCCTCCTGCACGGGCGCACCTGGAAGGTCGTCGAGTTCCGCGACGGGGAGCTCCTCGTCGAGACGGTCTCGGAGATCGGGCAGGAGCCCCGGTGGGTCGGGGAGGATATTCCCGTGCCGTTCGACGTCGCCCAGGAGGTCGGAAGGCTCCGGCGGCTCGGCGACGTAGATTCGTATCCGCTCGGCCCGAACGCTCGAAAGCGCCTTCTGGCACGGGTCGAAGAGGGCCGGCTTCTCGGGTCGATCCCGACCGACCGGGAGGTCACCGTGACCTCGCAGGGCCGGCTCGTCGTCTTCGGCTGCTGTTTCGGCACCCGGACGAACGAGACGCTGGCGCTCGCGCTCTCCGGTCTGCTGACGCAACGGCTGGGCGCCCGGGTGGAGGTGCTGAGCGTCGAGCCGACCTGGATCGTCCTTGGCCTTCCGGTCGCCCTCGATGGAGAAGGGCTGCGACAGGCGTTCCAGATAGCCCCGGAGACCCTCGAGGGGATCGTCGAGAAGCTCGTGCCCTCGGGCCTCGAGTACCGATGGGTCTTCCTGACGATTGCCCGCAAGCTCGGCGTGCTGCCACCGAACGTCGACCCCCGGGATACCCGCATCCTCGAACCGCTCTTGGAAGAGTCCCGCGAGAGCCCCCTCGGGGAGGAGGCGCTCGAAAAGACGCTGCACGAGCGGTTCGACACGCTCCACGCGACCGAGGTCCTCGAGCGGGTCCGCTCGGGAGCGATCGTCGTTTCGCTCACGCCGCCCAGCCCGTGGAGCGACCTCCCGCTCGCCCGTCTTCGCTGGCGAGAGCTTCCGGACGTCCCGCCTCCGACCCTTCTGAAGGCCGTCGCGGAGCGGCTGACCAAGGAGGAGCTCACCCTCGTCTGCCTGCGCTGCGGCTTTTCCCGAAACACAACCCCCGGGCGTTACGCCGCTGAGGGAGGCAGCCGCTGCCAGATCTGCCACGGCGCCCTCTCCGCCGTCCTCTCCCCGAGGCGCGTCAAGGAGATCGACGAGCTGATCCGCTACGCCAAGCGAAAGTGGAAGGGGAAGAAACCGGCGCGGGTCCTCCCCGAGTCGCTTCCCCCGCTCGTCCGCCAGGGGTACACCTCCGCCGAGCTCCTCGCGCATTACGGGCACCGTGCCCTCATGTGCCTCGCCGCCCGTGGCGTCGGGCCCGACACCGCCCGTCGGCTCTTGAGCCGGCTCTACCGGAACGACTCCGAGCTTCTCACGGAGATCCTGCGCTCGGAGCGAAGCTACGCTCGCACCCGTGCCTTCTGGGAGTGATGCGGCTTTCCGGAGTGCTCTCGGGCCCGCCGTTCGACTTCCGCCCTGGGCGCCCGAGTCTTGAACGCCCCTTCTCGTTCGTGCCCTCGCCCGCTCGCCCAGCCGGCTTCTCGCAAGCCCTCGAGGAGCGGCTCGACCGCCGGCGGTGACGTTAGCCCAAGATAACGCGCGAGCTCGTTGGCCTCGTAGTAGAGGGGGACGTCCGCGGCGAGCTCGCTTCGCAGTCCGTCGAGGAACCGAGCCAGCTCGGCGGGCTCGCTGGCGGTCCCGGGAACCTCGAGGGCCCCGACCAGCCCCGGGTCGAAAAGGGGGCCTGTCCACAGCGGTCCGTAGGGCCCCCCGGGAGGGAGCCTCGGGCCGTCGAACGTCGCAGGGTCGAGAAAGCCGACCGAGGCGGGCGTGGAACCCCGCGCGTCCACCGGATCGAGGCGCAGGTACGCCCTGAGGTGGTGGCTTCCGACGTACGAAAGGAGGGGGACGATCCTCTGTCGGCCCTCCTCGGCGCGCCGGTTCAGGTAACCGAGAAGGATCCGCAACCCCGCCTCCGGCCCGAGCCGGCCGCGGATGGGGCGGGCGCCGTAGCGACGCTCACACGCCGAGCTCTGAACTCCCGCCAGGACGAGGAGGTCGGTCGCCGTGACCGCGAGCAGGCCCCCCGCTCGCAACGAACCGAGGGCCGCATCGACGAAGGGAATGGGCGAACCGTACGGGTCGATATCCACCAGGTCGAAGCGCTCCCCGGCGAGCGCTCGGGTGGCGTCGTGGGCGAGGGCACGGACCCCCCGGGCGGCGAACCGGTCGGCGTTAGCCCGGGCGACCGCCAGGGCCTGCGGCTGCGTATCCGTCAGTGTGAGCTCGGAGAGGGCGCTCGTCTCGTTGAGCACCCGGAGGCCCCGCACCCCGGTCGCCGCATGCATCTCCCAGGCGCGGCCCACCGGGCCCACCCGAAGCGAGTAGGCACGGAAGAAGGCCACCGCGATGTCGCGGTCCCGACGCATCGCCGGATTGTAGAAGACCGCCGCACGACGGCCCGGACCCCGGCCCTCGGGAACCTCCACGGGGAGGTAGAGCTCGGTCGAGCCCTCCCGGGCGAGGGCGACGCCCTCGATCAGTGCGAGCGGCCGGTCAGGAGGCGGACGATCTTGAACGCGAGCAGGTTCTTGTTGACCGGCGTGACCTCGAGCAGTCGTAGTTCGTCCCTCCGCCGGATATCCTGGAGGAGCGGATTGCGCGACTTCTTATGAAGCGTCATGACGATCGACTTGTTCCAGTCAAGGGTCTCGATCACGCTCTTGGTGAACGCCTCGCTCTCGACCTCCATCTTGCCGACCTCATCGATGACGATGACGTCGGCCGACTCCCGAGCCTCAGCGAGGGCCCGGGTCCCGAGCCCATCCAGCGCCGCCAGGTTGACGCCGTAGCGGCCCGAGCGCACCCTCGATTTGAGGGTCTCGTGCGCGAACACCTCATGCTCCTTGGTGAGCCAGTTCGTGATCTGGAAACCGGTTCTCCGCTGCTTCTCGGTGATCGGCTCGGTGACCATACCGCCGACCTTCACCCCCTCCTGCTCGAGGAGCTGGATGATCCTCAGCAGCGTCTGGGTCTTCCCGGAGCCCGGGAGCCCGGTGATGCCAATCTTCACGGGGGCTGCGAGGCGGCGAGGCACGGAGCGTAATCTCCAGAGGTTGTCCCCCACAAGGCCCGGCCCGATTTAAGGTGGCCCCGGGTGGTGCAGGGTGACAAGGTGACGCGCGTCGCACGGCCCCCCGGCGTCTATCCGTTCCGCGAGGATTCGGCGCTCCTGCTGCCGTTCGCGCACGTCCCTGCGGGGAGCTGGCTCCTCGAGATCGGCTGCGGCGAGGGCCGCGCCGCCCTCGAGGCGGCCCGTGGCGGTGCCCGGGTCGTCGCCACCGACCTCAATCCCGAGGCACTTCGGCGACTCGAGCTCGAGGCGCGCCGCTCGGGACTCTGGCTCGCACCGGTACGCACCGACCTTGCCCGGGGGCTCGGCCGCTTCGACCGCGTCCTCGCGAACCCGCCGTACCTCCCGACCCCCGAAGGGGCCCGGGACCCGGACCGCTGGGAGAATCTCGCTCTCGATGGCGGCACGGACGGATGTGCGGTAACGGCCCGAGTCCTCGAGTCTCTTGGAGAGCATCTTAGCCCCGGTGGCGAGGGGTTCGTGGTCGTCTCCTCTCGTCAGTCCCCCGCACGCCTCGATGAGCTCCACCGGGATTGGCTCGCGTCGGGAGGCTCACTTGAGGTCGCATCGAGCGAGCGCCTCGGGAGCGAGACGCTCGACGTCTGGCGATTATCGATGGCGCTCGGCGTAGCGTAGGATCGCCTCGAAGAACCGGTGGCCGTCCCCCGGCCCCTCCGCGCCCCCGGAGCGGCTCCAATCCGGCGACTGCGCCCTAAAGAAGCCGCGCTCGGGGTGCGGCATCAAGCCGAAGACGTTCCCATCAGGGCTGCAGAGTCCGGCGACGTTCCCCTCGGAGCCGTTCGGATTCCAGGGATAGCTCGCATGGCCGCCGTCCGGCGCGACCCAGCGAAAGAGGATCTGCCCCCGGTCCTCGAGCTCGCGAAGGCGCTCAATCGGGTCCCCTTTCAGCACGAGTTTTCCCTCGGCGTGGCCGGAGGGGAACATGTAGCGCTCTCCCTTGGGAGTGTTCGAGAGCGGCGGGAACTTCCCTCCGCTCCACTCCACGAACGTCGGGCGGCATTCGTACCGGCCCGAGTCGTTCGTCATGAGGGCAGCGTCCGGCGATCCCAGCCGGCCGCTCGGCCGCCCCGGCAGAAGACCGAGCTCGGTGACGGTCTGGAACCCGTTGCATACCCCTCCCACGAGGTTCCCGCTCCGGACGAACTCCTCGAGCTCCTTTCCGATCGCCGCGCGGACCCGGGCGCCGAGAATCGCCCCCGCGCGCACATAATCGCCCGCCGAAAAGCCGCCGGGGAACATGAGGATCTGATAGTCGGCGAGACGGCGGTACTCCTCGGGCTCGACGTCCCGTCGCTCGAACTGCTTGAGATGAACGATCTCCGGCCGTGCCCCGAGCGTTCGCAGGGCGACGTGCAACTCCTCGTCGCAGTTCGTCCCCTCGATCACGAGAAGGGCGATCTTCAGGCGGTCGCGGCGCATGAGCGCTGGAACCCGGGGCCACCTAAACAGTCTTTCGCCGCTCAGGGCGGGGTCAAGACCGGAAGCGAGGCACCTTCGAACGCGGCCCCCGACTCGAGGGAAGGAATGGGCCGGGGTGTCTCAGGGCCGACGAAGAACGGCTTGCGGCGGTCGACCGCCCGCTCGAAGGCGGCGACGATTTCGGGCATCGGAGCGCCGGAACGCAGCATGCCGGCAATATCGATGAGGCCGGCGTTCGTCATGAGGCACCCCTTGAGCCGACCGTCCGAGGTGAGACGCAGGCGGTGGCACGCCATGCAGAAGGCGGGGTTCTCCACCGGTTGGACGACCTCGACGGTCGCCGGAGCGCCCCCCGATTCGAACGTGTAGCGCGGCCGGTTGTGCAGCCGATTGTGCTCCACGCGGAACGCACGCTCCCCCGCCTCGCGGGTGAGCCGGCCGAGCTCTGAGTGCAGGCTGCGGTAGACCGACGGGTCCACACGACCGGAGACGTTCTCGAACTCGATGAGTTGGACCCACGCGCCGACCGACTGGGCGAACCGCACGATTCCCTCGAGGCTGTCGGCTTCCGGGCCGGGTCCGGCGAGGGCGACGACGTTGAGCTTGACGGGCTCCAGGCCCGCCGCCTTCGCGGCCTTGATCCCACGGATGACCCGCTCGACGCCGTCCACGCCGGTGAGCTCTCGGTAGGTGGCGGCGTTCAGGCTCGGAAGGCTGACGTTCACCCGGGCGAGGCCGGCCTCCTTGAGAGGTCGGGCGAGCCCCTCCAGGAGTAGACCGTTGGTTGTCATCGATAGCTCGTTCACGAGCGGGCTCAGGCGGGCGACGATATCGAGAATGTCGGAGCGCAGGGTCGGTTCGCCGCCGGTGAGCTTCACCCGGTCGACGCCCACCTGGACCGCGGCGCGGACCGCGAGCTCGATCTCCTGTGGGCTCAGCTCCGCCTGGGAGACGGGTTGGCCCTCCATGTGGCAGAAGACGCAGCGAAGGTTGCAGCGCTGCGTGAGCGAGATGCGGAGGTCCGTGACCTCCCTCCCGTAGCGGTCGCGCATCGATTAGCGCAGGAGCCGACCCACCATTAGCCTTCGCGGCCAATTCTCGCTGCCGGCGGCCCGCCGAACGGGTCGGCGGCCAGCGGCGGGAGCAGGAAGTTCACCGGGATCCGGGCCCCCTTGCGGAGCGGCCGTGCGTTCGGCTCGAGAAGCGTGTAGGCGTTCGCTCCCGAGAGGCTGGTGATCGCCGAGGAGTCCCGGAAGGTCGGGCGGGCCCAACCATGTCTCACGGCGAGGGGCACGACGGTGGCGAGCCCCGGGCTCGGCACCATCGCCGTTCCTGCGAGCCGAGCGCTCCCCTCCACCCACCCGGGGCCCGGAAGGCGGCCGAGCCGGCGGAGCACCGGCTGCAACAGCCAGAGGGCGTTCGACAGGCAGGAGGTCGGATGGCCCGGCATGCCGATGACCAGTCGGCGTCGCGATAGCGCGGCGAGGGTCGGCTTCCCGGGCCTAACGGCGATCCCGTGAAAGAGCAGGCGGCCGAGTCGCGGGAAGATCGCCGGCAGGTAGTCGTGTTCGCCGACGCTGCTTCCGCCGGTGACGAGGACGAGGTCGCTCGCGTCGAGGGCGTTGCGGATCGCCCGTTCGATCCGGGTCTCTACGTCCGGCAGCGGGGGGAGCGGTCGCGGGATCCCCCCGCAGGCGGTGACCACCGCCCCCAAGGTGGCGTTGTTGCTCTCGTGGATCTGTCCCGGGCCCAGCCGGCCCCCGGGGGCTCTGAGCTCGTTTCCGTTCGGTAGGATGCTGACGACCGGCTGGGCGAACACGGCGACCCGGCTCGCTCCCGTGCTGGCCAGCGCGCCAAGGGCCGCGGGGGTGAGCACCTCGTTCGCCCTCGCCAGACGACTTCCCCGCCGAAAGTCCTCCCCGGGGTTGGCGACCCGCTCCCCGGGCCGGACGTAGCGAGGGACCCAGAGGGTCGAGCCGACGACCCGGGTCTCCTCAAAGATGATCACCGTGTCCGCGCCACGCGGCATCGCGCCGCCGGTGGCGATCGCCACCGCCTCTCCCTCTGAGAGCCTCCGGTGGAGTGCCCCCTCGGCGAACACCTCGCCGGCGAGCTCGAGGGAAACCGGTCGGCCCGGTCTCGCCCCCCGGGTGGAGACGGAACGCAGCGCGTAGCCATCCCAGGTCGCCCGTGCGAACGCGGGCACGTTGTGGGGCGCACGTAGCTCGCGCGAGATGACCCGCCCGAGCGCGCGGACGAGCGGTACCGGCTCGATGCGTCGGACCGGTTCCACCCGGTCCAGGAGAAGTTGACGAGCCCTAGAGTACTCCATCAGCTCCCCGAACGGCCGCATCCTCATCGGTGACCCCCCTGGTTCCGGACCCGACGACCTCGCCGTCGGGCCGCTTCACCGTCCGCGGCCACGAGTCGACGCCGGGCGCAGCTCTCCGCCCGACTCGATCCAACGCGCCGCGGCCCTCGTTCCGGCGGTGAGGCAACCCTTGAGCGGCTCGCCCGCGAACCAACCGGCGTAGAAGCCGCCCCGGAAGGAATCGCCGGCGCCGGTGACCTGGGCGAGCCGGCGGACCCTAGTTCCCGGCACGCTCACGATACCGGCGCGTGTGAACGCCTTGGCTCCGCGCGCACCCAGTGTCATGACGACCGTAGGGACGAGCTCGGTCAGGTCGGCCTCCCGGCGGACGCCCAGAAGCGTCCGGGCCCGACCGATCTCCGAGGCGTTCCCGAAGAGGATCTCGGCGTGGGAGACCAATTGGCGGAGCCCGCGGGCGTCCCACCGGTAGTGGATCTCCTGGGCGGGGTCGACGGCGACCCTCTGGCCGGCGCCGCGGGCGACCTTCGCGAGCTTCAGCATGTACTGCGGGTCGCCGGTCGTGAGGTGGACCCAGGGGGCCGCCTCGATCAACTCCTTGGGGATGACGGCGCTTCGGGCGTCCTGCATCACTCCCTGGTCGATGAACGTCATCTGGCCGCCCGTGAGGTCCTCGACGATGTAGCAGGCGGGAGAGGATCCGCCGGGCACGTGCTCGATCCCTCGCACGTCGACCCCTTCCCGGACGAGCTTCTCCGTGAACTCGGTGGGGAAATCGTCCCCGACGCGAGATACGAGAGCGACGGGCACGCCGAATGCGGCGGCGGAGCGGGCGATGTTTGCCGCGGTCCCTCCGAGCGCCGTCTCCCGTCGGGTCACCGGCACAGTCCGGTCCCGGTCGGGCAGCCGGGCGACCCGAAGGAAATGGTCGAGGTTGGTGTGACCGGCGACGACCAGCGACGGGGATGTCGGAGCTTCCCCCGGAAGACCGCGACGCTTGGGCATCGGAGCCGGGCAATCGTTCGATGGGATATCGGTGTCGCCGGGGCCGTTATGTTAGCCGTCTCCTGTGGCCGCGGCGAGGCTTCGGGTGATCGTCGAGGGCGCGATCGTCGACCGGGACGGGATCCGTACAGGCTACGTCCGTTTCCGGGGGCCACGGGTCATCGAGGTCGGAGCCATCGGGACCGATTCGACGCGCGGACGGGTGCGTCGGATCCACGGGATCGTCGTTCCCCCCCCGGTGAACTCGCATACCCACCTGGGGGATTCTGTCTCCTCGAGGGAGCCCCCGCTCGGCCCAGTCGGGGATATCGTCGGCTCGCCGACCGGACTCAAGTTCCGACTGCTCTCGGAGACCCCGAGAGCCCGCAAGGTCCGGGCGATGCGCTCGGCGCTCGCGCGGATGCGACGGGCCGCCGTCGCCGCGACCGTCGACTTCCGGGAAGAGGGCCTCGACGGGGTCCGGCAGCTTCGGGAAGCTTCGACGGGGAGCGGGGTCGACGTGCGGATCCTGGGTCGGCCGCTCGCCCGGCCGGTCGACCCGGTGGAGCTCGACCGGCTATTGAAGGAGTGCGACGGCATCGGGCTGAGCTCGTCGCGCGAGGAGGGGCCTGAGGTCCGCGCAACGATCGCACGGCGATGCCGCACGCTCGGGAAGCGCTACGCGCTGCACGCGAGCGAGGAGGTCCGCGAACCGGTGGACCGCTACCTCTCCCCGAAACCGGACCTCCTCGTCCATCTGGTCAAGGCGACCCCCGACGACCTCGAGGCGGTCGGGGCCGCCGGCGTCGCGGTCGCCGTCTGTCCTCGTTCGAACGCGCTGTTCGGCCGACGGCCGGACCTCGCGCGGTTCGAGAAGCTCGGGCTCCGGATGCTGCTCGGCACGGACAACGCGATGTTCCACGCGCCGTCGATCTTCCGCGAGCTCGAGTTCGCCTACGTCTCCTCTCGGCTCATGGAGCGACCGGTCTCTCCCGCCTACCTGGCCCGCGCGGCGTTCGTCACCCCCTGGGAATGGCTCGGCGAACCCCGGAAGGCCGAGATCGCTCCGGGGAGCCCCGCCACCCCGATCGTCCTCAGGCTCCCGACCGACGACCCGGCCTACCAGCTCGTCACCCGCGCCACCGAACACGTTATTGTCCGGCCCGGAACGGACCGGCCGGGGCCGTCGAGTCGACCGTGAAGTCCGACGAGCTGTTCGCGCTGCTTCGGCGCCGGGGCGTCCTGTGGCCGACCGCCGAGCCGTACGGCGGGACCCAGGGACTCTACGATTACGGGCCTCTGGGCGCCGCCC
>JAKIWY010000051.1 GCA_022749835.1 Thermoplasmata archaeon
CACCCGTTCGGGATCCTCAATGGGATCGGCATCGACGTGATGGTCGGCCTCGTCCAGGCGACGCCCATCGACCTTCTCCTCGTGGGGGGGACGATCCTGTGCGCGGTCGCCATCGGCGTCCTCCTGGGCTCCTACGGGGGCTATTCGAGGGGGCTCGGCGACTGGCTCGTCACGACGACGAGCGACATCGTCGTCGGGGTGCCGCCGTTCTTCTTCGTCCTGGTCCTTTTTCTCGGTATCCAACCGTTCGTCCCGGCGGATTGGGCCCTCGCGAGCTTCGGCCTATTGTTCGCGGCGGTCCTGTGGCCGTACTATGCGCGACCCGTCCGGGCGCGCGCGAAGCTCGTCTCCCAGGCGCCGTACGTCGAGGCGGCGAGAGCGGCCGGGGCCGGGGACCGCCAACTGCTTGTGCGCCACGTGATCCCGAACAGCTTCTACCCGGTGCTGGCCCAGGTGCCGGTCGACGTCTACAACATCTTCTTCGTGCTCACCGTCTTCCAGTTCCTCGGCTGCTTCGGCGGCGGCGCCAAGGGATTCTTCCTCACGCTGACCCCGCTTCCCGGTCCGTCGTTCCCCGAGTGGGGGTACCTGCTCGCGCTCGGCGCCTGCTACGGCTGGTCGATCCTGCCGGGACTGAACCACTGGTGGATGTACACGTTCCCCGCGCTGACGATCCTGCTCTTCGGCATCGCCGTGACCCTCACGTGCGACGGCATCGAGCGGCTGATCCGGCCGTTCCGGGCCGGCGTGTAGCGGAAGCGTAGGTCCGAGAGCGATCGCGGATCCGTAGGGACAGTCCCTGAGCTCTCGGATCAGTGGATCGTTACCGCCAGCAGCTTCATTCCGGCTCCACCCAGACCCATGCTGAATTCACTCCACGCCTTGTGGCCGGAGCTGCTGTCGGCCCATAGGTCGCCGTCAAGGTTCACGATCCAGTAGTACGCATCATGTCGGGTCAACGGAACGGAGACCGGCACCGAGAATCGAGCGTGCGACATGCGGTCGACCTTCGTGTCGTTACCGCTGACATACGACGAGTTGTAGAGGATGGTCGGCTGGGAGTACCAGGATTGGCCCACCGTCACGTCGATGACCTGGACTGCGCCGTTGAATTGGAAGCCGGTGGCGCCCCCCGGCTTCGGCGAGCGACCGGAGAGGTTCGCCTTGAAGTTCCATTGGAGGTCGAGGAAGAACCGAAAGACATGGGTTCCGCTCAAGTTGAGCCGGATCGGGGTGGTGTTGACCGACCATCCGAACCCCACATACTGATTCGCCGAACGGCCACAGGTCGAGACGGTCAGCCTCATGGTGAACTTCCCGGTAGAGGTGTTGAAGGCCGGGGGTATCGGCTCCCCCCAGTGGTTGCAGGTCACGTTGGGCCCTTGACCCGTATTGTTCGACGCGACCGCCCGGACGGTGAGGCCGGCATACGGCGGGGCGAAGACGATGTTGGCAGCCGGGACCGCTTTCGACGCCGAGGAGCTGTGAGCCCCGGCGACCGGGACAGCCAGGAGGAGGGCGATTGAAGCCACCATCAGCCCTTGCGAGAGGCAACGTGCGCCGCGTCGACCCGTCGGTTGCCCCTCGTTCATTTGCGTGCGGTCCTGGGGGCACCCGACTCGAGCGCTCCCGGAGAGCGACCCGAGTCCCGATACATCATACTTCTCCGACGCGACGACGAGTCTCAGGCCTTGATATTGACCCGTTCGCCGGACCGGCCGAGTTCCGGTGGACCCTGGGGGGCCCCGTTCACCATCGACACCGTGATCCGCTCGCGGAGCTCGAGAACTGCCGCGGACTTCCAGCGGTTCCCTTCAGAAGGCCGTCGGTCGTGGGACCGCCGCACGTCGGCAGACGGGAGACGATTCGTGGGGCACTCTGGGCCGCCCAACCGGCTACCGATTCGCCCGCCGAAGCGTGGTGGCGGTAGGTCCCTACCGGATGTGGTCGAGGGAGAAGGAGCCCAACGAGAACGACTTCTTGGTGAACTGGTAGCCGATCCACGCCCTCGACTGGACCTCGCCGATCCCCTTCACGGATAGGATCGTCTTGAGCTGCTCGATCTTCAGGTTGATCGAGCCGTCCATCATGTGCTCGAGCGACTGAAGATCGCTCTCGGTGTGCATGCCGGATTCGATCAGGAAGTAGCTCGGCGCCCCCTCGAGTTTCCGGCGACCGATGAACGGTTGCAGGAAGCGGAAGGACGCCGCCGTGTCGAGGTACGCCGTGATGGTGGAGACGGACTCGAAGACGAGGCGGTACCCCTTGAACGTCTCCTTGAGCTCCTGACTGTACTGGTTGACGCCCTGGTTCAACTGGTCCAGAACGCCCTTGTCGTTCGGCGAGAGAAGTCGGACACCGGTGTCGCCCTGCGTCGAGCCCAAGCTGCGCGAGTAGAGGTCGACGTACCGTACCATCCCCTTCTTTTCGGCTTCCGGATAGCCCGGGAAGCAGAGCGTCATCTCCTCGCGGATCTGGTTGAACGTCCGGTCGGTGACGACCCAGAGCGCCCCGACGCCGGACTTCAGGCCCTCGGCGATGAACAGGCGGGCGAGGATCTCCTTCCCGGTGTGCGAGCCGGCGTTGACGAGGACCTGCGAGGCGAGCGGGAGGCCCCCGTAGAGGAGGTCATCCAGGCGTCGGACACCGGAGCGGACCTTCGTCTCGTTGATGACCGCGCTCGCGTCCGACTGCAGGCGTCCGGCCTCGTCCTCGGCGCTCGCCTTCTGCCGGACCTCGAGTTCGGCCAGGCGCTGGTTGACGAGCGTCTCGCGCGCGATCATCTCCTGCTCGCGCCTGTCGACCTCCTGCTGGAGATCCTCGAGGCGCTTCGCCTCGACCTCGGAGGGCTGGCCGGCGCTCGCCTCGATTTCGGCGCGGAACTTCTCCTGCCGCCGGGCCTCGAGCTCGAGCGCCTGACGGGTGGTCTGGAGCTGCTGCTCGAACGCCGCGAGCTCCTTCTCCTTGTACGCCATCGGGGCGCTCTTTCGGTCGAGCTCCTGCGCGGCGATGCGGATCTCCTCGAACTTCGTGCGGAGCTCGTTCTCCCTCAGGATCAGCTCGCGCTCGCGCTGGTCGGCTTCAGAAAGACGTTCCTTGAGGGCCGCCGGCAGCTCCGCCTCGCCGGGCCGCTCCCCGCGGCTCCTCAGGCTCTCGGCCTCGCCGCGCAGCGAGCGGACCTCGCCCTCCGCCTGCACGAGGCGACGGCGAAGCTCCGTCTCCCGCTCGACGTACCCCCCCTCGCGGGTCGCGAACTCCTCGCGAAGCCGCCGCTCGGTCTCTAGGCCGATCTGTTCCCTGAGCATCGCGGGAACGTCTGCGGAGACCGGGGACAGGGAACCGTCCGGGCCGAGGAGGCCCTCGGTCGCCTCGCTGGCGGCGCCGCCTCCCGCGCTCTGGGAAAGAAGTCTCAACCGCATCTCGGCGATCTCGGCGTCCTTCGCCTGGATCGCCTGGTCGCGCGCCTTCGCCTCGCGCGCCCGGACGTACTTGATGACGGCGACCGAGCCCCGCTTGACGTGCTCGACCTCGTCCTCGAGCTGTTTTCGCTTCGCGCGCTCCTCGAACAGCTGGCGGTTGATCTCCTGAAGCTCCTGGAGGACCGCGGAGGGATCGAACCGGTCGCTCTTCATCCGGTCCAAAAGGTCCGTGAGCCAGCGGACGACCGTCTGCTCGCGCTCCACCAGGTCGGCGGGAAGGACCGGGGCGGGAGCGGCCGCCACGGGGGACGGTTCCCCCGCCGGGGGTAGCGGCGGGGTCGGGATCTCGATCTCGGGAGGAGGAGGGGCGACGGTCGGCGCCTCGGGAATCGGCGCGGGCGGCGGTCGACCCGGCTCGGAGGACTGGATCCACGCCTCCATCGCCTTGTCGTCGCCGGCGACCCAACGCTTGAGGACGTCCGTCGAGTCCTTCGCCGGGAGGTTCACGTGGTGGCGCTTCGGCCGCTCCGTCCGGCGGGCGGTATCGATCCACCGCTCGACGATCTTCTCCCCGTCGAGCGCCGGCCGCGGCACCAGCGGGGTGCGGAGCTTCGCGATCTCCTCGGGAGGCACGCCGAGCGAGCCTAGCGAGTCGTCGCTTGCCGAGCGGATGGAATCGACCGACGTGAAGCCGCCGCGCACGAGCGACTCCGCCGTCTTCCGGGTGATCCCGAGGCCTTTCGAGAGCTCTTCCGCGAGGGAGTCCGGGGGCGGGGCGTCCGGGTTGGAGGCGACGGCGGCGGGCTCGCTCATCGACTAAGCGCCTACTCTAGCGCTCGAAAGGGTGTTAATAAATGTCCCTCGAGACGCTGGGGGGGCGAGCGGTCGAATACGGGGAGGTTCGGCCCCCTCCGGTTAACGTCGGGCGCCCCGCGCAAATACTCGGTATACTCCTTATGGGGGGCAGGTCTCCGGGTCCCGATGGACCTGGAAACACGGGTCGCCCTGGTCGGGCGGCACACCCGGGAAGTGCTCACGACGGACGAGGTCCGCACGCTCTTCGAGCGCGAGGCGCGGCCGAAGGCGTACATCGGTTTCGAGCCGTCCGGGAAGCTCACGCTCGGCCACCTCGTGACCTCTCAGAAGATGCGGGACCTCCAGGACGCCGGCTGCGAGCTCACGGTCTTCCTCGCCGACTGGCACGCCTGGATCAACGACAAGCTCGGCGGCTCGCTCGAACGGATCGCGGCGTCGGGACGGTACATGGAGCACGCCTTCACCGCGCTCGGCGTCGACCCCGCCCGGGCGCACTACCGCTGGGCGCACGAGCTCACCGGCCGCTCCGACTACTGGGCGAGGGTGATCCGGATCGCCAAGGCGACCAGTCTCGCCCGGACCAAGCGGGCGATGACGATCCTCGGCCGCTCGGAAGAGGAGTCCACGCTCGACACGGCCAAGCTGTTCTACCCGGCGATGCAGGCCGCCGACATCTTCGAGCTCCCGGTCGACCTCGCCTACGCGGGGGTCGACCAGCGAAGGGCCCACATGCTCGCCCGGGAGGTCGCCCACCACTACGGCTGGCCGGTTCCCGTCGCGGTACACACCCCGCTCATCTCCTCGCTCAAGGGCGGCGGCCGGATGGACCCGGAGGCGCTGGGCGTCGAGCGGAAGATGTCGAAATCCGACCCGACGGGTGCGATCCTCCTGCCTTCCCCACCGGCCGAAGTGCAGTCCCGGATCGGCGGGGCGTTCTGCCCCGCGAAGGAGGTCGAGGGAAACCCGGTGGTCGAGCTCGTCCAGTTCGTCGTCTTCCCCCGGGAGGGGCGGCTCGAGATCCCGCGAGCCCCCAAGCACGGCGGCCCGCTCGCCTTCGAGACCGCCGAGTCGTTCAACGAGGCCTGGACCAAGGGCCAGATCCACCCCCAGGACCTGAAATCGGCGACGGCGTCGGCGCTCTCGAGAATCATGGAGCCGGTGGGCCGGTACTTCGAGCAACACCCCGGCTCGGCGCCCGCGGAATTCTGAACCCGTGACCGGTGGCGCGCAGGGAAATGTTCCGAACCCGGGACGGCGAGCACCCCGGGCCGGAAGGCACCGCCTGATCCAGCTGGCGGGCGTCGCTGCCGTGGTGGTCCTCCTCCTCGTGACCGGATCCGTCCGGACGGGCCCGCCCAGCCGCATTACGGTTCCGACGACGAACCGCATCCTGGTCCTCTCATCCTACCTTCATTCCGCGGCTCGGCTCCCCCCGTCCGCCGTCGCGCGCTATGCGCCTACCTCCCTCCCCCCCGTGCCGAGCGTTCGGCCGTCCAGCGGGGACCTGAACGGCACTTGGCTCAATCTCACGCAACCTGGGGCCCCTCCTCCTCGCCAGGCGTACGCCTTCGCCTACGACCCCCAACTCGGCGGCGCGATACTGTTCGGGGGGCAGGCCACCTCGGGAGCCCCGCTGCAGGATACGTGGGAGTGGAAGAACGGCTCCTGGAAGGAGCTCGGCGCTCCGCTCAGTCCATCCCCTTCGGGACGGTGGAGCGCGGGACTGGTCTACGATCCCCAGATCTCCTCGCTGGTGCTGTTCGGCGGCGCCATCGGAGCCGGTGCGACCATCGGCGACACTTGGACGTTCAACGCGAGCGGGTGGACGAAGCTCTCACCGGCCGCGTCGCCTCCCTCCCAGGCCGGCGTGGGCCTGCTCTACAATACGGGGGATTCCGCACTCGAGCTCTTCAACGACGGGGTGGGCTACGCGGGAAACCCCTCGCTCTGGAGCTTCGCCAACGGCACCTGGACGGACCAATCCGGAAAATCGGTCGGCTCCGTCGCCTCGCTCGGCTACCATTACTTCGACGACGCCGCCGACCGGGTCGTTGTCCTGTTCGGGGGGAGCAACAGCTGCGGAGGGTACGGTTACACCTACACCTACCACAACGAGGTCTACGTGAACGAGACGCCGAACGAGAGCATCTCCCCCCACGCCGTCGCCGGCTCGGGGGTCGTCACCTTCGACCCGAACTTGGGCGGGGCCGTGATGTTCAGCGGATACGACAACACTTGCACGCTGACGGACGAGACGTGGCTGTTCCGCCAGGGGCAGTGGGCGAACCTCACGGCCAACGTCGCCCCTCCCCCCCCCGGACGGTGGGACGCCCGGATGGTCTACGACCCGGTCGCGGTCGGCGATGTCACCTTCGGAGGGAACGAGGCACCGGTCGGAGGAAGCAACCGGTTCATCCCCGACACCTGGGCGTTCCACACCGGCCTGGGCGTGCGGGCGACCGCCACACCGCCGCTCGGGACGGCCCCGCTCACGGTGGTGCTGCGCGCCGTCGCCCAGGGGGGCGTGCCGCCGTACTCGTTCTCCTGGTCGTTCGCGGACAACACCACGAACGCCACGGGGGCGACGGTGACCCATACGTACAATTCATCGGGCGTCTACCAGGCCGTTGTCCACGTCGTGGACGGCAACCGGACGCCCGGGGTGGGGACGGTCTCGATCAATGTGGCTCGACCTCTCTCGGTCTCCGGCACCCCTTCGGTCAGTGGGGGAGACGCCCCCGTCTACGTCGGGTTCACCGCCTCATCGACCGGCGGCGTCGGGCCGACGACCTTCCTCTGGACGTTCGGCGACGGGGGGAACGCCAACGGAAGCGTGGTCACCCACCTCTACCCAACTCCCGGGAGCTGGATTTGGACGCTCACCGGAACCGACAGCCTCGGCGACGTGGCGACGGCGGGAAGCACCCTTCAGACGTTCGCCCCGCTGGGCGGCCAAAGTTCGGCCACCCCATCCACCGGTGCTCCCCCGTTGAAGGTCGAGTTCACCCTGACCCCGGTCAACGGCGACGGGCCGTTCCATGTCACCTGGGAGTTCGGGGACGGAAGCGCGCTCGGCACGGGAGAAACCACGAACCATACGTACTCGTCGCTCGGTACGTACCTCGTATTGGCGAGCGTGACCGACTCGGGTGGGGGCGTCAACGTCTCCGCGCTGAACATCACCGTCGTCGTCCCGCCGCTGAACGTCGAGGCGATCCCGACGTGGGTGTACTTCGCGGCCGCCGGCGCCCTGGCGGTGGCCGGATCGGCGATCGTTGTCGTGCTTACGCGGCCCCGACCGGCGTCGAATCGGGGGCCCCCACGTTCGGCGTCTCCCTCGGCGACCGGCCCGCCGGAGTCGGGAGCGCCGGGGGAAGCGCCGCCGACAAATCCGCCCACCCAACCTTAAATAGAGTCGGCCGTACGCGCGATGACCCGTGAGCCGAGGCCTCCCGTCACCGGGAGGACCGCTGACGCGAGGAAACGATGGCGCGACCTATCTACGTGCGATTTGAGACGCCGAGCGACGTCGCCGACAAGGTCCTGCAACTCGTGCAGGTCGCGAGCGAGACCGGCAAGGTCAAGGTCGGGACCAACGAAGTGACGAAGTCGAGCGAGCGCGCCGAGGCGAAGCTCGTCGTCATGGCGGAGGACGTCGACCCCGTCGAGATCCTGGTCCACATCCCGATGCTCTGTGAGGAGAAGCGGATCCCCTACCTGTACGTGCCCACCAAACGGCGCCTCGGCCAGTCGGTTGGGCTGACGAAGTCGGCGGCGAGCGTCGCCATCGTCGAGCCCGGCGAGGGTCGCGGACTTCTCGAGGAGATCACCCTCTCCTTCGCCTCGCTCAAGAAGTGAGCCGGCCGCCAGAGGGGTTCTAGTCGATGCCGGAAGAGAAAGGTTCGCCGGCGGAGGTCGTCGAGCTGATCGGGCGCACCGGGATGGCGGGGGAGGCGACGCAGGTCAAGGTCCGCGTCCTCGCCGGCCGCGACCGCGGCAAGATCATCACCCGCAACGTCGCCGGACCGATCCGCCTCGGCGACATTCTGATCCTCCGGGAGACCGCGCGCGAGGCGCGCAAGCTCTCGGTGCGTTGAGAGGGTTCACCCATGGTCGTCAAGCGACAATGCTCCTTCTGCGCCGGCGAGATCGAACCGGGCACCGGCATGATGTTCTGCAAGCGCGACGGGAGCCTGTTCTACTTCTGCTCCTCCTCCTGCCGAAAGCAGCAGCTCCACCTGGGCCGCCACGGCCACCGCCTGAAGTGGACCCGGGCGCATTCCATCAAGCGGGCGAGCGAGCAGCGCGCCGCCGGGGTCGTGCCGTCGGCCGCTCCGGGCGACAAGAAGGCGGCATCAGCTCCCGCGGAAGCCCCGAAGGCCCCGGCCGAGTCGAAGGCGCCGGAGACCGCGGCCCCCAAAAGTCCCGCTCCTTCCACGGGTGGCCCGGCCGCCCCGGCCGCTGCGCCGGCCCCGGAGGCGAGCCCGCAAGCTCCGGCGACCGCCGCCAGCGCCCCGGCCGTCAAGCCCAAGACTCGCAAGCCCAAGGCCGCGACGCCACCGGCCGACCCGAAGTAGACCGCGTCGCACCCTGCAGCCTCCACTGGAGGCGTCGAGCTCAAGCGATGGAACGCCGCACCTCGCGCCGTGAACGGCCCGACGGGCTCCGGACGCCGGCGCGAAATGCGCACTGTCCACGATCTGTCGGAGTACGTCTACTGCCCTCGGGCCGCCTGGTATAGTC
>JAKIWY010000052.1 GCA_022749835.1 Thermoplasmata archaeon
ACTCGCCCACGTAGGCCACAAACGCATCTCCGCTCTGGGCTCCCGAAAAGGGGGTACCGACGATGAACTCCACTTCGACCCAACCCGAGCGGACGAGGATCCTCGTCGAGCCTATCGTGCCCGACGGCTCGAAGGGGGCGACGTCATTCCGGTCCTCAAATGCGTGTTCGAGAGCATCGAAATCCCCGACGGCGACGAGGAGGTCAACGTCTCCCGTCCCGACCCCGAATCTCCGCTCGAGCGCTGGCCCTCCGACGACGACGAATTCGACACCGAGCTTCCGGAGCCTCTCTGCGATCAACTCGATATCGTCGGCGTTCACGGAATCACCTGCTTCGGCGAGTTCTTACGCATCTGGCGCTCTAGGGTCGCCTTGGGAAGGGCATCCCCGACCGCTTCGATAGCCGGAGCGAAGTCTTGGAGTCGTACGAGGGTGGCTGCCCTCTCCAAGTTCTCCTGGAGAACCCGCTTGAGCAAGTAGGCCGGCCGAAGCTCGGCACGGTTCCTCTCTGCCACCGCACGAGCGGCGAGCTCGTCCAGTTGGAGCAGCATGACGATCACGTCCTCGATCCGCGGATCTCGGATGGCATCAACAGAGGTTGACGGGAGCTTGCGGAACTGGGTGTCCACGCCGGAGAGCGTCGGCTCAACGGAGAAGAGAACGGGGGGGAAGTTGATCGGATAGCCCAGCATGATGACCGTCTCCGGGCGCAGGAGATAGACCGGGAGGCCGGCCCGGTGCGCCTTCTCGGCCCGCTCGGGGGTGTCAATGCGTAGCCGGGTCCGCTGGACGGGTCGATGAAACGGCCGCGTCTCGGGCACGAAGAGATCACGCGGAATCGCCCTGTCCGACGGGCTTCGGACAAAGGACACGCTCGGCTGCATGCCGTGTATGTGGGTTTGTAAGTATATAAGTAATGTGCGTTAGCAATTGGTATTGCGGCTGAACGCGAGTCGATGCGAGGGGATCGAACCGGTGCCCCGGCCCCTCAGGGCCACCGGCCTCCCGCTCGGCCCTCAGGAAGGGCCCGACATCAAAGACCCACCTCAGACGAATCGACGCGGTGACGAACCCCGAAGGAACCTCACGCACCGCGTCAGAGTTCCTGCGCAGGCCGAGGGCCGTTCGGCTCGACCAAGTGCCGGTCCGAGGTTCTCCTCGTCCGGTATTCGCTAACGCCGGGTGTCGGACACCCTCGAGTCTGGACGTTCGAGCTGAGCACGGGGTGTTCGTGCTGCGAACTCGGCCTTTGTAGATCGGCCTAGACCACCCGCGCCAGCGAATCCTGGCGGATTCGTCTCCCCGGGGGAGACTACTCCACCTGGAGCACCGCGCCGGCGGACGTGTACCGCCAGCTCTCCGGGAGGACCTTGCGCTGCCGATAGTAGCGGGCGAGGCGCCGGATCCGGGACTCCATCAGGTGAAGACCACGGCTGTTCGAGAGGTCCTTAGGATGGGTCAGGAGGTGGCGCTGGAGGTGGACGACGCGCTTGAGCAGCGCCTGGAGGTCTTCGGGGAGGTCGGGGTGGACGCCGTTCTCCTCGAGAAGCTTCGAAAGGCGCCGCCCGGTGACGGAACGGCTGGAGGGAACGCCGTGCGTGTCGCGTAGGATGGTGCCGACCTGGGCGGAGTTGAGGCCGGTCTTCGCGAGCTTGACCGCCTCCTCGGCGACCTCCTGGGGGTCGAGGGTCTCCCAGGTGGGTTTGGCAATCGGATAGGGCCGGTGCGAGCCGGCGCGACCCTTATGCCCGGAGTGGATGCGGGACACGGGAAATCCACCTACGTCGATTACTTAACGCTTCGTCCCGGGGGCCGTTTCCCCTCAGCCGATGCGGTCGGAGTCCTCGATCGACTCGGCGAGGAACCGCTTCCCGGGGGCGGTGATCAGGTAGCGGTGGGTCGACGCCCGCTGGCGCTGGAAGGAGTAGCTGGAGGGCTTCTGCGCTTCGACCAGGCCGTTGCGAAGCAGCAGGCCGAGCGCGAGAGCCACCTTGACCGATCCCTGCTTGACCGCCCAGAAATCCGTAAGGAGGCCCTCGATCTCCTTCAGCTCGAGCGCCTGCTCCTCCGGGTCACCCTCGTGCACCGACGCGGCGTGGTTGAGCTGCTTGAGGATCGCGAGCAGCGTGGCCCGGTTCGGGTCTCCCTGAGCGGGTCGGGGCATCCGATGGAATCTACGCGGGGTTGTCTTACTTAACCCCCACTGGAACGGGGGGTCGGACGTCTCAGCGGATTCGATTCGAATCCTCGATCTGCCGGTTCAGGTAGTCCTTCCCCAGCGTCGTGATGACGTACCGGCGACCGACCAGGCGCTCCCTGTCCCAGGCGTAGACCTCGTTCGTCCGCTCCGCGAGCAGGCCATTCTCGACCAGGAGGGCCACGGCGTCCTCGAAGTTCTGGTCGCCGACATGCATCGCCCAAAAGAGTCGCATCGACCGGGCGAGCTCGATCATCTCGAGCCCCTCGACATCGTCCCGGCGGTCCTCGGCCTCCTTGTTGAGCCGTCGGAGGATCTCCATTAGGATCTCATGGAAGGCCCAGGCGATCTCTCTGGGCGTCTCGGCACGCACGACACGGTCAGGGAGGGCCCGCAATAAACCCGCGTGCTCTGGTCATGCAGCCGTGCGGCACGGCAAGGGCTGAGCACCCCAGCAAGGCAGCCTCTCGGCGTTGGGGAGTTTCTTGCCCGGAGTGAGCGGACTGATTCGGCCCGCCATCGGGAGATCCGCGTTGCTGCGACCTCGGGCGGGATCCGCCGGCTGCGGTCTTGAAGCTCTACGCCGACGGGAACTCCAGGAATGTCCTTGCGTGACCTTAACAGGGGGGCGGGAGTCCCTTGGTCCGGTCCTGCGGGCCCGGATGGATAGGAATGACAACCCTGAGAAGGTACAACACCCACTCCGAGGTCGCCCGTCACCGGTCCCTGGCGTGGGGCGGACCGGTATTCGCCAGCGTGCTCGTGGCGAGCCTGCTCATCGTGTCGCCCCTCGGAAGCGGGGCGGGAAGCGCCAAGCCTCCATACTTCGGCGCGATGAGGACCAATTCCCTCCTCCAGGTCGACGGTTGCGCCACTTCGAAGATCCTCAAGGCCCCGGCGTTCAGCTTCAAGACCGGGCGGGGCAACCTGTCCGTCTCCTCCAACCTGAGGAAGTGCAACCCGGGGCTCGGTTACGGGACGTACAACCTCTCCTATACGACGGGGGGGATGGTTATCGACATCAATCTTACCCACACCCTCGGATTGGGGGGGAAGCAGTCGTTCGCCACGTTCACCAATTTCTCGGTCGGCGTGAGCCTTTCCGCCAGGACGCTTGCGCAAGTCGTCACCACGACCATGTGCCCCCCCGGTCCGGTGGTGGAGTACATCAGCCCCACGAACGCCAGCTATGATGAGAACACCAGCATGGCGGACTGTGGGGCCACCGCGCAGGCCTTCGAGATCTTGACCGCGTTTGTAGTGGACGAGACGAACGACACGAGCTGGGCCGTCAACGGGAGCACGTTGCCCCCATCGTGCTCGTTCCTGAGCGTCTTCTGCTCCGAAAACCTGAGCGAGTACTACAACTACGAATCCGGAACCGAATTTGGTCCCGGGAACGCGTACGGGTACACTCCCAACGTTTGGGGCTGGACGAACCTCTCGTCATGGTCCAACTACTCGTATCCGTCTGCGACGGGGTACACGGGGAGCTTCTGGTTCAACTCCACCGACGGGCACTCGATGTGCGCGCCCCACAACACGTGCGGCTTCCTGGTTGCACCACCGTATCTCAACGGGTGGAAGTTCAACTCGCACCACATCTACGCACTGCTGCTCTATGTCAATGCGACCGTGGAAGCCTACGGCTCCGGGTTCGCCGGAACCCGCGCCTCTGCGACGGTGAGCGACCCATCGGGATTTACCATTACCTCGGTGCGACAGTCCTGAGCCACTGCGGGCCAAACGAGTAGGAGCTGCCTTCAGGGCGGAGCCCCGGGAGGCCCCTCGCTCTCCCGGTGGCTCGTAATGGGCCGGGCTCCCCCCCGCATCCGCCCCTACCATGACCTTGCCGGTCGGCGAGCCAGAAGGGTCGAACCCATCGCCATGAGCCCGGTTTCCGCCGCTCTCGACACACTGCAATTCGGGCCGAGACCTTATGTCGGGAGCGTCGCTGTATAGACTCGATGGCCTGCACGTGCCGCGCTCCGGCGAGATGTCCGGTATGCAACACCCCCGTCCGGGTCCCGCTTTCCCACCTCGAGACGTCGAGCGGCGCCGCGGTTCTGGTCGACCGATTTGCCCGTCGCGACTCCTCCTCCAGCCGAGAGGGACTGCGCCGGCTCATCGAGGGCTCCTCCTCCTGCCCAAGCTGCGCCACCACGATCGTTCACGCCCACAGCCGCTCCTGCGTCGCGGACGCGCTCAGCGCTGCCGGCGTGCCCCTGAGCGAGCGCGAGGCGATCCTCGCGAAGATCGTCTTCCCCGAGGGATAGCCCGCGGGATCGACCGCATGCCGGAAGAGCCGGAGTTCACGGTCACCCCGTACGAGGTCAAGGGCAAGATCGACTACGAGCGTCTCCGGGAGCTCTTTGGGACCCAGTCGATCGGCCCGGAGCTCCTCGAGCGACTCGAGCGAGCCGCCGGGGGACCGCTCCCCCCTTCCTTGCGCCGGGGGATCTACTACTCCCACCGGGACCTTGGCTGGGTGCTGGACGAGTTCGGCAAGCACCACCCATTCTTCCTGTACTCCGGACGCGGTCCTTCCGGACCGCTCCACACCTCCCACCTGGTGCCGTTCGAGCTCTGCCAATGGTTCCAGGAGCGCTTCCACGTGCCGATGTACATCCAGATCACCGACGACGAGAAGTTCTGGTTCCGGCCGAAGCTCACCCGGGAGGAGACGGCGCGCTGGGGAATGGAGAACCTGCTCGACATCCTCGCCGTCGGCTTCGACCCGAAGAACACGCGCGTGATGTTCGACACAAGGTCGATCCGGGCCATGTATCCGCTCGCCGTCGAGGTCGCGAAGAAGATCCCCTACTCGACCGCGAAGGCGGTCTTCGGCTTTCCGCCCAGCACGAACATCGGTCTCGTCTTCTACACCGCCCTCCAGACGGTCCCGTGCTTCTACCCGTCGTGGGAGAGCGGCCGTTCCGTTCCCTGCCTGATCCCCTGCGGCATCGACCAGGACCCGCATTTCCGCGTTACCCGGGACATCGCCGAAGGGCTCGGCTACAGCAAGCCGGCCCTTCTCCACAGCCAGATGCTTCCCGGCCTGCTCGGGGAGCGGGTGATGTCGACGATGGGGGACACGAAGGACAACGCGCTCTTCCTGAACGACCCTCCGAAGGACGTGGAGAAGAAGATCCGCAATGCGTTCACCGGCGGCAGGAGCACGGTGGAAGAACAACGCCGGCTCGGCGCCGTCCCCGAGGTCTGCTCGGTGTGGGCGCTGTGGAGATCCAAGTTCGCGCCGACGGACGCGGAGTTCGACGGGATCACCCGGGACTGCCGATCCGGCGCCCTGCTGTGCGGCGAATGCAAGGCCCGCCTCATCCCCAAGGTGCACGCCTTCTACAGCGAGCACGCGGCCCGACGCGAGAAGGCGAAGGAGTACGCAGAGTCGCTGATTGTGGTCGACGCGAAACGCTCGCCGACTGCACCGTCCGCCGGCTAACCGACCTCGGGCCTTCGCTCCCTGCGCGAGGGGCCGACGGGGCGAGGGCGGTACGGCTCCTCTGGACCTTCGTCGTCCGGCGCGCTCGGACCGTCATCGACCGGTGCGCCCGCCGCCGCCGTGACCAGGCCTAGCATCGGCCGGAAAAGTGAGCGTCGAGCCCGTTCGGGGTCGAGATTGAACGCCCGTTCGTACGCGGACATCGCCTCCTCCTCCTCCCCGAGAGAGAGGAGGGAGAGGGCGAGGTCGATCCAGCTCCTCGCCTCGCGGCCGGTCTCCTTCTCCCCGGCCTCCTCGAGGTGGGTGTCGAGGTCCCGCCCGCGGATCGGCTCCTCGCTGGGCGACCGGCCGGTCTCCCGTGAGAGGACTAGGGCCCGTTCGAAGGCGGCGGCGCTCGCCGGTTCATCACCGGATTCCGCGAGGGCGACCCCTAACCGATGCCAGGCGACCATGTCCTCCGGAATGAGTGCGACCGCGTGGCGGTACGCCGAGGCGGCCTCGGGCCACTCCTGGCGGAGGGAGCGGGCGATGCCGAGATGGAACCAGGCCTCCCCGTTCTGGGGAGAGATCGCGATCGCCCGCGAGAGGGCCGCTTCCGCCTCGGCCGCCTGGCCGAGGTGGGAGAGGGCGATCCCGAGGTACGCCCAGGCCCTCGCATGCTGCGGCTCCTCCCTTAGGACGAGCTGGAGGGCGCGCGCCGCGTGCGCGTAGTCCTTCGAGAGGAAATAGTGGACCCCGATGTCGAACTGCTGCGTCACGGGAGCCGCACCAACGAAGCTCAAGGTTCGGCGGAGGGAAATAGATGTCCTTCGTACCGAATCACCTGGGGAAGCCGTTCCGTGAGCCGCCTTCGCTCGGCGGGTGAGCGGTTAAATACCCCCCGGTAACTCACTCGGTAAGGACCCCGAGAGCCTCGCCGTACAGAGCGCCAGCGTCTAAGACGAGAGTTTTGACGTAAGTTAGCTCCGTTCGAACGACGGCCGACGGTCCTCCCAAACGCGAAACGCGAAGAGGCGACGAAATGGAGAAACCCCTGACAAAAGTGCGCGACCTGACGCCGAGCTCGAAGCAAGTGAACGTCCACGCGAAGGTGACGAACGTGGGCGAGGCCAAGGAGGTCATGGGCAAGTACGGTGACCCCCGGAAGGTAGCCGAGGCCGTGATCGGTGACGAGACCGCAACGATCACCCTCTCTCTCTGGAACGAGCAGATCGGGTCGATCGCCAAGGACGACATCATCCTGGTCGACAACGGCTACGTCTCCCTGGTGCGGGGCCACATGCGGCTCAACGTCGGGCGGTACGGCAACCTCACGAAGTCCGACCAACCGATCACCGAGGTCAACTCCTCGCTCGACATGAGCCAGCAGGAGTTCGAGAGCGAGCGCCGGTCCTTTGGTGGCGGCGGCGGCGGCCGGTACGGCGGCGGCGGTGGCGGCGGAGGCCGCTACAGCGGCGGTAGCGGTGGCGGCGGCGGCGGCTACGGTGGCGGCGGCGGTGGCGGCGGTGGGGGCGGTGGCGGCGGTGGCCGCGAGCGCTCCGACACGTACAAGCGCTACTAGGCCTGACAACCCTGGCGGCCTCCTTCGGGGGGCCGCCTTACCTCTTTTTCCCGGTTTTTCCTTGGCACTTGACAGCGTGGGGCCAAGCGGCCGACCTACCCGGCGTCGCTCATCGTAGCAGACCATCCGGGGCGGCCCGTTCGTCCTGGGAGTCCCGCTCGCAATTACCTAAATAGACCGGTCCCGTGGCGGGGCCACCCCATGGCCGAAGAGAAACCCCGAGAGCTAACGCTCTACGTTCAGAGCAAGAAGGTCGTCACGAGCTTCTACCGGCCCTCCCAGAGCCGGATGACCGCGGGCACCGGCGGTCCCGTCGCGGCGCCCTCCGGCGTCGCCCAGTTCGAGGCCGGCCGCTCGGGGGATGAAGGCGCCGGCTCCGGGGAGGAGCACTTCTTCCTTTCCGACGACCAGGCGAGGGCACTTGCGATGGCGGAGGAGCTCGCCGGCAAGAGGGGTTTCAAGATCGACGTCGTGGACGTGGCGAAAGCCGGGCGCATCGAACGGTTGGTCGCCGAGCGGCTCCGCGGAGTCCAGAACTTCCCGGTGATGATCGACCCGACCGGTCGCCGACTCGAAGGGGTCGACCAGTTCACCGAGGAGCATCTCTGCGAGATGATGCCCACGGAGATGCGAAGCCTCAGAGCGTTCACCTACCTCAAGGTCCGCGGCGGAGACCTCGACCGGATACGCCTGGCCTTGCTGGGATTCTCGGAAGTCCGGGAGCTCCACTTGCTCACCGGCGACTGGGACGTGTTCGTGGTCCTCGAGTTCTCCGGCCCCGCCACGCGGAAGCGCCAGGTGCTCGACTTCGTGACCGAGCGGATCCGGGGGATCCCCGAGGTGCTCGACACGAGCACCCTAGTCCCCGAGTTCTCGGTGACGAAGTTCCCGGTCGGCTGACCGGCGAGCGCCTCGCCCGGTGGCCACGGGAGCGCGAGAGCTCACGCGGGCGCTGCGGCCGGTAGGATCTCGGCGTACTGCAGGTAAAGGCACGCGACGACGATCGACGCGATCGCCGAGGCCAAGAGCCCCAGGGAGCCGCCGAGAACCGAGACATCGCTCGGCCCTCCCGAGAACGGCCCGGTCGTCATCAGCTGCGCCCCGATTCCCCGGAGGTGGTAGACGACCGTCAGGGCACGGATCGGGCCGGCGATCACGGAGACGAACGTCTCCCAGATGAAACCGAACAGGAGCCCGATCACCAGCGCCTGGCGGGAGAGCAGGCCTAAAAGGAGGAAAAACGCGCCGTAGGTGAGCACCGCGAGGACGGTCAGGAGGACGACAGTCTCGAGAAGCGCCGGGGAGCCGGTCGTCGGGCCGCTCGTGAATCCGGCGGCGATGCCGATGCCCGACAAGGCCGACGGCAGGACGACGCTCAACGCCGCCCCGGCAAAACCGACGTACTTCCCGACGACCAGGACGGGGCGGGGAACCGTCCGGTTGAGGGGATAGACGAGCGTGTCGTCCTCGAGCTCACCGCGGAACGGGCCCACTCCGAGCACCAGGCAGACGAGGAGGAGGATCACCGGCAGAAAGAGCGTGGAAAAAAGCGTCTCGGAGGCCCCGAGCAGGTCGAGGCCAGAGAAGCCCGCCGCGGCGATCCCCGCCACGATGACCGGATAGACCGCGGCCGCCCCGATGACCCCGTAGCCGGTCGAGCCGGAGAACGAAGCGCGGAAGGTCGCCCAAGCGACGACCCCT
>JAKIWY010000053.1 GCA_022749835.1 Thermoplasmata archaeon
CCCCTTACCGTCACCAAAGAACAGGTCGTCACTGCGCTCAAACTCATCGGCCTCGAATTCCAGGACGCCGAAATCGAAACCATGCTGCGCGGCGTGAACCAGGCCATGGGCCAATACGCCAGCCTGCGCAAACTCGATATTCCTCTCGATACCGAGCCGGCCTTCTCCTTCCGCCCCGGTCTTCCGGACCGGGCCGGGGGCACGTGGGCCGAGTACTCGATGCGCTGGCGAAGACAGAAGGCGGTCCTTGCCGGCGGGAACG
The DNA here is from genome assembly GCA_022749835.1 of Thermoplasmata archaeon. Classification (GTDB taxonomy): domain Archaea; phylum Thermoplasmatota; class Thermoplasmata; order Lutacidiplasmatales; family UBA184; genus Lutacidiplasma. Next base: position 263 of record JAKIWY010000053.1, read on the forward strand.
ACATCCCGATCGATTTCGAGGAGTCCCCGGTCCCGATATAGGCCGGCGCAGCCGAGCTCACCGGTTTGAGTAGACCTGCCGGTGCCGGACTCGATATCTGTCCCTCCGAAGGTGCGGCCCTGCAGGCGAACCGGGCCGGACCAGCATCGAGGACCCAGCCGACACTGTTCATCGGTTCCCAGTGGTTCATCGGGAAGCGCGGGACAGGAACGGGATGGTAGCGGGCTCGGCAATCCGACACCCCTCTGTTTGCCCAGGCGGAGGCGCTCTCCTGTCCCTACGCCGCGCCGGCGCCAGTGGGGGACCGGCGGAGCCGTCATTGCACTTGGCGAGGAGCTCATACGGTGGGTGCGGCTGGACTTACGCACACGGAGGCTCCAACCGATTTCGCGAGGACCAGAGGTGGGGAATCGACCGTACTTCCCCTTCTCGGGGGGCGAGGGGTTGCCAGATTACTCAGGTTTGAAGTGAAAGAGTTCAGGATAGACCCCTGACTCGGAGGAGTTCGTCCCACGGGTGGATCGGAAGCTGCGTCTATAGGACCGCCGACACGACATCCTCCGGCCGCCTCCGGAGCCGCCGCAGTTCGGCGGTGACGGTGGCCTCCAATTCGTCGAGTCCGGTCGGGCAGTAGTTCGCCAAGCGGTCGTTCTTGAGGACGTCCCCCACTCCCTCGTCGGGGTTCGGCTCGGGGGCGTACGGCGGCAATCGGCGCAGATCCAAGCGGGATCGATTGAGCCACACGAAGGTCTGGACCTCGCGGCATGGGTGGATCCCTCCGTTGTCCCGGACGATCACCAGTCGTCCCGGGAACTACTCGAGCACTTGCTCGAGGAACCAGATCGCCTCGGTCCCCGTGATATCGTGGCGATGCACCTCGAAGACGAGCTCGCCCTCGAGCGCCACCCCGGAGATGACCGAGACCTTCTCCCGCCTCCCGAGGCAGCGCTACACGCGCCGAGAGCCCTCCTCGGCCCATCTCCGGCGAACGTTCGGCGAGCGCTGGACCCCTGCTTCGTCAACGAACAACAGGGTGGCATTCGTGTCCATGGCCCGTCGAAAGATCTCCGGCCAGGTCTTCCGGACCGAATGCCGGATGTACGCTACGTCTCTCTCGAAAGCTCGGGTCAGCGGGACCTGGGCCGAGAAGGCCAAGGCCCGCAGCACTCTCCAGACTCCCGACAAGGTGTACTCGACTCCGTACTCCTTGCGCATCACCTCCGCGACTCGCCTGAGCGTCCACAGGTCGGTGAGGTAGCCGTAGGCGCGAGCGCCCCGGGTGAGCAGCGCGATCAGTTGCTGCTGCTGAGGTACCATGAGCTTGGGCGAACCACCGAGGTGTCGGTGGTCCCTCCAGGATTTGGGGCCCTCGGCTCTCCACCGCATCTCCCCCTTCCAGATGGTGACGTACGAGACCCCGAGCGGACGAGAAATCGTGGCTTTCGGGACATGGCGCCGGAACATCCGGTAGGCGAATCGTCGGCGCTCCTCTCGAGCAGAAACCCTCGAACGGCGGGGCCCCCCCTGGGCCGGCCCATCGTGAGAGACCAAACGGTCGCCCCGGATATTAGCCTATAGATTCAAAGAGCAGTAGGATGGACCGGGGCCGTTGCGCGGGCCGGGATTCGATTCGCCCTACGACGGGTTCAGCCGCTGAATGGACACGGGGGGATTTGAACCCCCGGCCTCTGCTTTGCGAAAGCAGCGATCTTCCGCTGATCTACGTGCCCACGGGCAGGGGGGAACTCCCTTGGTCCATAAGCGTTGTCCGAGGGCGGAGTCTCGCCCCGTTAGGCGGGAGCCCGGGCGAGCGACCGGGTGCGCTCGCCGACCGAAGTACTGCCGCCGCCGACCGAAGCAGAGCCGGCCCTGCCCGACGGCGGGGAGGTTGACCCGGGAGGCGGCGGTCGCTCCGGGGCCGAACTTCGCGCGGCCGTCCGAGAGCGTGGCAGGTAGAGTTGGCGCTCGTCCGAATCGAAGCGGAAGAGCTCGACGTACCGCCCCCAGTTGATGATGTTCTGGACGAGCTCGTCCCCGGGGGCGGTCGTGAAGGCGATGAGCCGGTTGACCTTCTCTTCCGAGAGCCTGCGCTCCGGGGCGCTTTCGAGGGCCCGCAGGAGCGCCTTGAAGAGCGTCGTCTTGCGAAGCTGCTCTCTCAGGAGGCTCTTGCGGTCGCGGATCGTCCCCTCGAGAAGTCTCTTCCCGAGGTCCGTGAGCGTCACGGCGCCGTCGGAGACCGTGAGGAGCTGAAGGAGGGATGCGTAGTCGACCGCCGGGAGGATCTCGTCGATCTCGAGGTCGAGATCGTCCGCCAACCGGGCCACGTCGTCGCTCGCGTTGTGGTCCTTCAAGAGGACCAGAAGGCCCATCATCTCGGTCGGAGAGCATTTCGGGTACGGAGTGGGCACGGTGCTCGACGTCTCCCCTAGGGACAGTACCTAGCGACGAGTTCACCTTAACGGTTTTGATTCAGCGCCAGCCGCGGAGGCGGCGGAGGAGGCGAGGGGAGTCCCCCCGGAGACCGCCGCTGAGGGTTTCGACTCCTTGAGCGTCGCCGAATGGCTGCCGGTCGAGCCCTCCGTGATGAGGGAATAGACGTAGTCCGTCAACTGGTAGAACGCCGCCGATTTGCGGTCGCGCGGGCGGGGGAGGTTCACGATGACGCCGGCGAGGACCCGTCCCGGGCGTCGGGACATGACGATGACGCGGTCGGCCATCAGTAGAGCCTCCTCGATATTGTGCGTGACCAAGACGACCGCTTCGGGCGGCAGGCCCGGGTCGCGCCAGAGCTGCAGCACCTCCTCTCGAAGGCTCTCCGCGGTGAGCGGGTCGAGGGCGGAAAACGGTTCGTCCATGAGGAGCACGGCGGGCTCCACGGCGAGAGCGCGGGCGAGGCCGACGCGCTGTCGCATCCCCCCGGAAAGCTCTCGCGGATACGCCTCCTCGAAGCCGACCAGGCCGGTCACGGAGACGTACCGCTCGACCTGCGCGTCGATCTTCTCCTTCGACCAGCCGCGGGAGGTGAGGCCGAAGGCCACGTTCTCATTCACCGAGAGCCACGGGTAGAGGGCGAAATTCTGGAAGACCATCGCCATCTGGTGCGACACCTCCGTCACGCGCTTGCCACGGAAGCGGATCTCCCCGGCGCTCGGGTGGTCGAGGCCTTGCAGGAGCCTCAGCAGCGTCGACTTGCCGCAGCCCGACGGGCCGACGATGGCGAGGAAGTCGTTGTCCGCCACCTCGAAGGAGATGTCGTCCATGATCGCGATCGTCCCGTGGCGCGACGGGAACGATTTGGCGACGTCGACGACCTCGATGAGCGCCACGCGTTTCCCCCCGTCGTTCGACCGAGCGCTACCGGCCCGAGCCGGCCCGGTGGGACGGGCTCAATCGTACCGGTACCGTTCGACCGCGCGACGGTAGAGCGGCTTCCACAAAAGCTCGTTGATGAGGACGACCGTGAAGACGAGGGAGAGCAGCGCCGAGACGAGGAGGGGGAGGCTGTTCTCCACGATGCTCTTGTCGATCAGCTCGCCCACGCCGAGCACCTCGAAGTGGTGCGCTGCGGAGTAGTGCAGGTACTCCGCGATGATGAGCGTGTTCCATCCGCCACCGAAGGCGGTGATGGAGCCGGTGATGAGCGCGGGGAAGATCGCCGGGAGGACCAGGCGCCGGTAGTATTCACGCCGGCCAAGCCCGTAGGAGCGCGCGGCCTCCTCGAGGTCCGGGGGGATGGCCCGAAGGCCCGAGAGGATGTTGAAGAAGAGGTACCAGACCATCCCGGTGACCAGCATCAGGATCGCCGCGCCTTGGAAACCGATCACCGGAAGGAGTGCGAAGATGAACAGAGGGAACAGCGCGGTCGCCGGAACGCTCGCCACGATCTCGACGACCGGAAGGCCGATGCGCGCGGTCGAAGGCCGACGGAACAGATAGAAAGCGAGACCGAGGGCGAGCGCGAGCGATAGGATGTAGGCGAGCACCACCCGGCCGAAGGAGGTGAGGATCGCCAGCGGGAGCATCTCGATCTGTTGACGGATGTTGTACGGGGCGGTGGGGATGGGACCGGTGAGGATCCGGAAGGAGTTGACGACCAGCGTGATCAGAAGGAGCCAGACCATCACGAGGATGGTCCCGATGGCGATGTACTTCCCGGCCGTGCGTAGGGTCATCCGGCGCGGTGAGGCGACCGGGCCCACTGTATACGTGGCCACTCGGACGAACGGCGTCCCTATCCGGGCCACCCCGGTGGCCATGCCTCGGGCGACGTACCCTGCGACTCGGCGCAGGGGTCGGCCGCCCCGCATCATCCGTTCGGGGGTGGTGGGTTCGCCGCTCGGCACCACGTCGTAGCGGTATTTCTCCGCCCATCGGCTGAGCGGGCGCCAGACGAATATGTCGAGGAGTGCGATGAGCACAATCAGTAGCACGATGCCGGCGATGAGCGCGTCTCCGTTCCCCGCGCCGGCGGCGCTCAGCAGATAGCTTCCGATCCCCGGGAGCGTGGTCTTCGAGGGTCCCACCGAGATGATCTCGGCGGCGACCAAGAAGTACCAGCCAGCGGTCCAAGAGAGGACCGAGTTGTAGACGAGCCGGTTGACGGTCGCCGGGAGGAACAGCTGACGGACTCTCTGGGAACCGTGCGCCCCGAAGGAGTCGGCGGCCTCCTTGAGGTCGTTCGGCAGCGACTTCACGGATTCGTAGACGCCGAAGACCATGTTCCAGGCCATCGAGGTGAAGATGAGGAGGATCGAGCCGAGGTTGGGGCCGATCGGGCTTCCCGGCGTGAGGCTGATGCACACCACGATGACGAGCGGGAAGAACCCGAGGATGGGGATCGACTGAAGGATGTCGAGCACCGGGATCATCACCCGTTCCGCGGGTCGATAGACGGCCGCGTAGTATCCGTAGAGGAGGGCGAAGCCGAGCGAAAGCAGGTAGGCGATGAGCATCCGGAGGAATGACTGGGCGAGGTCGACGGCGGCGGTCGGCAGGTAACCCGCGACGCCGCTCAAGTCCGCGCCGATCCCCAGGGCGAGCGCTGGGATCGCGATCGCTCCGGCGATCGGCAGGAGCGCTCCCGACCTCGACAGGCGACGAAGGGCAGATTCGGATCCGGTTCGGCCCTCCGGGGAGGCCGGTAGCTTCCGGTTACCGAACGCCTTCCCTTGCCCACCGAACGTGCCCGACAGCCCGGCCATGCAACCCCCCGGGCACGGTCGAGGTGGGGACCCGGTTCCGGTATTTGTGGATTGGCGCGCCAAACTCGATTTCCTTCGGCGGCGATGAACGGGGCGGAGAAAGGTTCGGCAACGGTTATGAACCGCGCGACGCTGGCGACCTCTGTAGCCCCGTAGTGTAGTGGCCAATCATGCGAGACTCTGGATCTCGCGACGCAGGTTCGAACGTCGCCGTGGGGCGCCTCCTCGGCGGCCGGGACTCCTGCCGGGGCTACTATGCGCTCTGCGGGCCGATCCTGTTTCCTCTGCGGGGGTGCTCCAGTCCGGCCAAACCGGCCCGTGAAGGGGCCGGGGCCAACGAGGCAGGGCTTAGGACCCTGTTGCCTAGGGCATTCGCCGGTTCAAAACGGGCAGCGGGAGCTACCGCGCCCCGGGAACTCCGGCCCCCCGCACTCCGCCTTCCCGGCTGACGCACCATAGGATTCGGGGGTGGCGTCACTGGCGCACGAGGCTCGGGAGTCGGCCCTCTCCCCCGCCGACGTCCTCCGGCTCGAGCCCGAGGAGGCCGACGAGCTCCTCGACCGGCTCGAATCAAGCGTTCCGGCCCACCCGGGACTTCTCCATCTTGCCTCGGGGCGAAGCCGCGAGGCGGTCGTCTTCGGCGACAGCCACGGGGACTGGCGCTCGACCGTTGCGGTCGCGCAGCATTTCTTGGAAGCCCCGGCACAGCGCCTGTTGATCGGCCTCGGGGATTACGTCGACCGCGCCCCAAGCGATTGCGCCGAGGGTTCCGTCGCCAATGCCCTGTATCTGCTCGCTCTGGCCGCCGCCTTCCCGGACCGGGTGTTCCTCCTGCAGGGAAATCACGAGACCAGCAAGCGGATTCCGGTGCTCCCCCACGACCTCCCCGAGGAGGTCGACGGCCTCTGGGGACCGATGGTCGAGCGGTACGCCCGCATCCAGGGGCTCCTGGAACGCGGGCCGTACGCCGCTCTCTCCGAGAACGGGGCGTACCTGGCCCACGCGGGATTCCCCCGGGTGCCGGAGGGCGGCCCCCTCTCGAAGGTGTTCGATAACCCCAGCGAGGAGGTGCTGTTCGACGTCGTGTGGGCCGACTGCGCCGCCGCGCGTGGTCACCACGTCGGGGGAACGCAGTTCACGGAGGTGGACTTCGAGCGCTTCCTCGCCTGGTCCGGGGCCCGTGTGTTCCTGCGCGGTCATGACCCGGACCTGACCGGGCGCCCGGTGTTCCATGACCGGGTCCTCACCCTCCACACGAGTCGGGTCTACGAGCGGTTCGGGGGCGTCGTCTTCGCCAGGCTCCCGCTCGACCGTCCGATAGGGTCCATCGCGGACCTGAAGGTCGAGCAGACCGGGACGGCGGGGATGGTCTACCCCGAGCCGTGAGCCGCTAGAAGAAGGTCGCTTCCGCTGCACGGACGCCCTTGGCGTCCAGCGCGTTGGCGTAGCTTTCGAGCAGGTTCGCGTTCAGCGCCCAGAACCCTTCGGAGCCGGCGAACTCCTCGAGCAGAGAGCGGGCCCCCGCCGCGTCGCCGAGAACGTAGAGTGCGGCGGCGATCGCCTCGGCCGTGTTGAGCTCGGCGAGGCGACCGTAGTGCTGCGGGTTGCCGGCGAGAAGGAACGGTAGCCTTCGGCGTTCGCGCAACCGACCGAGCCACTCCGGGCCCTCGGGGTAACCGCCGCGCGCCCCGAGCCGGTTCCATGAGCAGTCGACTCCGGCGAAACCCCCTCGCTCGCACGCCTCTCGGTCGTTGCGAGAGAGCGGGATATCGGAGCGGGGGTCGAGCAGGACCGGAAGTTCTCGGGGGGGCCGGCGGGCGGGAAGCGGGCGGACTACCTTTCGCTCCAGCAGCCGGCGGCCCGTGCACGCCCTGGGGTGGTCCTCGCCGGCGACCCAGAGGAGGACCGGGATGCTAGGCGACGTCGTCGGGCTGGGCGTACTCCCGGAAGATCGCATGGAGCTTTCTTGTGAGCGCGAGGGCCTCGGGAAACGGGCGCTGCCAGAGGTTGCGGCCGAAGATGATCCCGGTCGCCCCGGCGTCCATCGAGTGGCGGACCTTGGAGAGCAGGGCCGCGTCGTCGACCTTCTCGCCCCCCGAGACCAGGACGAGCGCCCGGCCGGCGCTCTGGACGACCTTGTGGAACGCCTGCTCACCGGTGAGTTTGAGCGTGTTGTAGGGCGCGGGGCTCTGCTGGTCCTTCTCGGACGCCACCGGATAGTTGAGCTTCACGATGTCCGCCCCGAGCTCGAGCGCTACCCGGGCCGCGTAGTCGACCGCGTAGAGGCTCTCCTTGCCGCCCTTCTTGGAGACCGCATCGCCGCGGGGATACGCCCAAACGATCACCGGCATCCCGAACCGGTCGCACTCCGTGCGCACCTGGCGGAACTGCTCGAAGTCTCGGTCCTGGGCAGGAGAGCCGACGTAGACGGTGTACCCCACGGCGTCGGCGCCGAGGCGAACGGCGTCCTCGACGCTCGCCGTCATGGGGCTGAACGCTTCGCTGTCGCTCGGGATGCTCGTCTTCCCGTTCAGCTTGAGGATGAGCGGCACCGAGCCGGCGTACTTCGCATAGTACTTCCGCGCGAGGCCGATATGCAGCGCGATCGCCGAGAAGTTCCCCTCGAGGGCGAGCCGGAACTGGTACTCCGGGTCGAGGGCCGCGGGGTTCTCGAAGAAATCGACCGGCCCGTGCTCGAGCCCCTGGTCGATCGGGAGAACGAGGAGCGTCCCCCCGCCCGGCCCGTGGTCGTAGAGCAGTCGCTTGAGACGGGTCTTCTTCCCCGGCGTCAACCCGAGATCGGAGAGTCGTGGGCGAAGGCCACGGGCATGGGAAGGGGAGGGCGTTGCGGAGGTCGGCGTAGTCGGGGCGCGGCCGGAGCCCTCGGAACTACCCGACATCTTCGCCTCCCGATTCCCTAGCCGGGCGGCCGCTTAATGTTCGCGGTCGCCTGGAGAAAAAGAGCCGGACGGAAAGGGGGTCACCCCGGCGACCGGTCGCCGGAGCACCCCATCCAGAACGAGTTGTCTCACCCGGTGCGTAGGGAGCGGCTTGCTTTGGACCGCCCGACTAGCTGACCACCGTGAGCATCGTGTTGGCGGAGAACAGACCCCACGGGGCGAACACTTGGACATGGACGTTGTACGTGCCGACCTTGTAGACGGGGCAGTAGAGCGTCCCGGTGTTGACCGCGCGGCACGCCGGGGGCAGTCCGGAGTAGACGTAGGTGGGCGGGTAGGAGCAGGCGCCGACCAACGGGGCGGCGGCCACGATGATCGTCTGCAGGGTCGCAACCTGGCCGAGGTGGACGACCGGGGGGATGGCGAACAGCCCCACACTGGCAAAGCAGTGCGGCGGCGAGTAGACTCCGGTCGACGCCTTGAGAACGGTCGTCGGGAC
>JAKIWY010000054.1 GCA_022749835.1 Thermoplasmata archaeon
GATCACCGAGAGGTAGCGGAACAGCGGAATCGACCAGAACGTCCCCAATGGGTTCACGGCGAGCGCGGTGAGGAGCTGCCCAGCGCCCGAGTAGCTCGAGGTGAAGCCGTAGACGGTCAACAGCATCCCGACCGGGAGGAGAAGGTTCGCAAAGTGGCTCACCGGCGTCTGGAGAAGGTGAAACTTCCGGCTCGCCGGAAGATCCGACCGGCGGGCGAAGGCGAGGAACTCCATCGCGCCCCGGGTCCACTTGTTCTGACGCTTGATGAACCCCCGGACGTTCTCCGGGGTCGCCTCGTAGGTGTGCAGCGGCACGAAGCGCGAGTGCCAGTCCCTGTCCGCGAGGGCCACGACCGTCGCGAAATCCTCCGAGACGTACCCCTCGACGAAGCCGCCGATCTCCGAGACCGCGGAGCGGCGCATCAGCACGTTGTGGCCGTAGCAGAAGACCGTGTCCAGCGAGTTCGCCAGGCGTTCCTCCCACTCGAACTGGCCGACCCTCGACATCGGGGCGAGCGTCTGGACGAAGCGGGTGTCGAAGTTCCAGATGTTGATGAGCCCCTGGAAGATCGCGACGCGCGCGTTCGCCGGGTGCTCGGCGAAGCGCAGCGCCTCGCCGACCCAGTCCGAGGGAAGGAACGAGTCGGCGTCCAGGAGGACGAAGTAGTCGAACTTCCCCCCGTGGACGGCGAACCAGTCATTGATCGCACCCGCCTTGAAACCCCGCCGGGCCGTGCGCCGGACCACCGTGAACTTGCGCGCCGCAGAGATCCGGTCGACGGTCTCGCGAGCCTCCGGGCGGCTCGAGTCGTCCAGCACGAAGACGTCGACCGGGTAGTCCTGGTGGATCGCCTGCAGGCACTCCGGCACGACGTCGTTCATCGTCGTGTAGAGGATGGCGACGCGCGGCCGCCTTTCGAGCGACTTGAGCGACGGCAGGCCACCCCGGCGGGTCGTGAGGGCCACGACCTGACGAGCGAGCCCGTAGGCGCTCCCGAAGAACAGGACCGAGAGGACGGCGAACAGGGCCACGGACGACGGATGGTCCCACCGCACGACGAACCATCCCATCCCGCCCACCAACGCCGCCAGGATCCCGGCGAACAGGGCGTAGAACAGACGGCGGGTCCCCGGGCTGTCCGGTGGCGCGCTCGCGTAACGCAGCCGGGGGCCACGGACCGTCCTCGGCGTCCCGGCACCCGGAAGCGGACCTCGCAGCGTCCCTCTCCGGCTGAGACGCAGGCGCCGCGCGCCGCGTCGATCGCCGCCGGTCGCTCGCCGAACATCGTTCTTCATCGACATGGGGGTGGATCGGTCCGGTCCTCCGTGGCCACCCTTCTGTCGGCGCGGGGTAGTTCGGTTTTGGCGCAAGCCCCGAAGCCCGTGGCGCAAGGCCCGAACCCGGGCGCCAAAGGAACAGGTTCAGGCCATCGGACGCGGGCGAGATCGGATCCGCCGCTCCGCGGTCGTCAACCTTCCGGTTCGGTTCCGGAGTCCGAGAGTCCGCCGAAAGATTCGGCGAACCGGTCGACGATGCGGCTGCCGAACGACTCGCGATGAACCCTGAGGAGCTCGCGGACCCGCTCCGCGCGCGGGGCGCGATAGCGGCGCGAACCGGCCGACTGGAAGGTCTCGGCCGTCCCCTGTCGAAGGAGCACCGTGAGGTGGAAGGAGACCGTCGATTTGCTCACGCTGGTCTTCCCCTGGAGCTCGGCGAACGAGGAGCTCGGCGATCCGGCGAGGGCGAGCAAGAGCGCCTGCTGGGTCGGGCTGTTCAGGGCGCGAAGGATCTTCCGGTCCTCCCAGGTGATCTCGGAGGCGAAGTAGTAATCGCGCCGTCCTCCCCGCTCCCGTCGTATCGCTCCGGCCTTGGTGAGCCGGTCGAGCTGGTAGGCCGTGTCGCCCCAGCCGAGAGAAAGGCGGTGCTGGATCTCGCGCGCACTGGTGCCGGGGTGCCCCGAGACGTCCTCCACCACCCGTCGTCGAGTGGGCTGCTCAAGGAGTTCATCCATTCCCGTCGGTCCCGCGCGGACGACTGCCCCTCAGGAGGGCGAGGTAGAGGAGCCCCTGGGAGAACACGATGAGGACGAGAGGGCCGGGCTCGATGGCGAACTGCTCGTGGAAGAGATCGATCGTCTCGTCGAGCAACGCGACGATGCCCGTGACGAAGACGACGAAGAAGGCGAGGGTGATGAGAAGAAATCGTCGCTCCTCGAAACGTCGCGTCGCCGTCCAGGCGATGAAGGTGAGGATCGCCGAGGCGGCGACGAGCACGACGGTCAAGCCGACGGCCAGCCACTCGGTCACAGGTACCCGACCGCGAACTCCTTCCCTGCCATAAGGTTCCACCCCTACCGGTATCGCCTACGGGCAACTCCCAACGGATCCGGCGAATCCCCATCGCATCGTTCACCGTTCGTGCGGACCCCAATGGAGGTGAGGGGGGGATTCTCTCGCGTGGTTGAACATGGTCGGTCCGCTCGCGACTCCCTCCCCCGAAACTCCACGGTCGCCGATTCGCCCGAGGAGGAATGGGACGCTCGTCGCGCCCAGGACCCAACGCCCTGACCCGCGCTCTCCGACGCCCTCGGTCCGCCGTGCGGCCGCCCGAGGCCCCCGGTATCGCCGGGTCCAACCCACGGCCCGTTGAACGCTCGGTCGGCACCTAGGGAGGTTCCGACCGCCGGCACTTCGTGAGCCCGAGCGCCGCCGGAAACCGGCCGCCGGGTGCCGAGCGCCGAAGCCGACGAGCCGTGCCTTTCCGGTTCGATCGAACCGAATCCGTCCGTCGCGGCCCCTCGCAGGGTTCCCTGCGTTAGGCTGGCCATCGCGACGTCCGGGCACGCCGCCCCGTGGGCGACTCTCGCCGACGGGGGACCTCTCGACCTTGGGCGACCTCCTCGGCGAACGGCCCGTCGTTCGAGGCGCCTCGAGCTGTCTAGATGACAGGAATCGAAACGCCCGCTCTTCTGGAGCCAGAACCCGTTCCGTGTCCTCGCGCCGAACGAACCCGCGCCCGCCGCATGACCGACCGAGTCGTGCGGGTCGGGACGCTGCGCCTGCCGATCGCCGGAGCCTATCGCCCCCGCGTGACCCTTTACCGGCTTCCCAACGGGCAACGTCTGTGGTGCCTCAGACTCTGGGAAGGGGACGGGCCGGTACGGCGCTGCGTCTCGACCGCGGTGCTCCTCTCCTACGTTCGTCGTAGCCGTCTCACCGCCGTTGAGGAGGAGATCCATCGACTGACCCGAGAGGCGTCCGCGCTCGATGGTTCGCCCTGATGCCGGGCGACGGCCCCGAGGCGTTCCAGTTCCGGCCGCTCGAGGCGGGGTGGGAGCTGTCGTTCCTTCAGGAGGTCGGCCGGCTCGTCGCCCTCTCGCCGACCGGGGGAGGAGTCCTCCTCTTCGAGGTGCCGGAGGGCTCAGCACCGGTCGTCATCGTGCCCGCGCCGGAGCTCGCCGCCATGATCCGTGACGCGGCGATCCGGCTTCCCGGCCGGCTCGACCGGGTGAACGACCTCCCGAGGACGGCGCCGGGTCCCGGCGAGGTCGAGCGGTTCGGGACCATCTCGTGGACTCCGGCGCCGGTCGGGGATCCGCGTTCGAAGATCGGGTTCGTCCCACCGACGCGCGGACGGCCGGCCGGACCGGGCGAGACGACCGACGATCTGCCGCCGTTCCCGGCGGCGTCGCCCCGCCGCCTTGGGCCTTCCGGATCGAGCACGCGGGTCGCCCTGCAAGCGCATGCCCTCTCGGCGGGCCATGGTGACGTCGCGCTGCACGTGAGGGTCCGGGTGGTCGCCCTGCGGGGAGAGCTCGATGGAGCGTTCGCCTCCGCGGCGATCCGGCTCGCGGGCCGCTTCGGCCCGCCGGACCTCGGGGCGGCCACGCTCGCGCCCCAGTTCGCCGGCCCCCTGCGTCGTCGCGAGTGGGAGTCCGGTGCCCTTCGGCGCCTGCGCTCGCCCGAGCCGTTTCTCCTGAAGCCCCGCGACCTGGCCCGCCTGCTCGCCGCCTCGGTGCCGGCCACACCGGGGGCTGCGGGTTCCTTGGAGCGGCACCTCGTCGTCTTCGGCTCTTCGGGATCCGGAAAGACCGGGTACCTCGCCAGGCTCTGTCTGGGGGAGATCCGCGCCGGTCGGGCGGTAGTCGTGTTCGACGTGCACGGCGACCTCTCCGCGCTGCTGTTCTCCCGGCTCGATGTCTCGGAGAAGGAGCGGACGGTCGCGCTGGACGCCGGGGGCGCCGAGGGCACCCCGGTCGGCATTCGCGTGCTCGGCGCCGCCCCACCCGGTCATCGGGAGCGGGAGGCGTCGCACGTCGTGGCGATCCTACGCCGCCTCTCCTCCGAAGGGTCGGAGCTCTACTGGGGCTTCCGGCTCGAGCGGATCTTCGATTCGTTCGTCCGCCTCGCGCAGGAGGAGGGGGGAGGGCTGGGCACCGTCCTCTCGCTGCTCACCGACCCCCGACGGCGGGAGACGGCACGACTCGCCACCCGGCGTCCAGAGCTCGCGCGGTTCCTGGAGGAGCTCCCGGCGCTCGAGCGCCGCAACCCCGAGTTCCTCTGGCCGGCGGCGTCCCGGCTTTCCAAGCTCGCCCTCGACCGGCGCCTCGCTGCGCTCCTCGACCCGCCGGAGCTCGGCCTTCCGGTGGAGTCGCTGCTCTCGTGCGGTCGCTCGCTGGTGCTGCGCCTCCCCATCGGGGAGCTCGGGCCGGAAGTGAGCGGCCTCGCCGCGAGCCTCATCGCCGGACGGGTGTACCTCGCGCTGAGCGCCCGCGCAAGTGTCCCGACGCCGCCGACCGTCACGCTCGTCGTCGACGAAGCACAGGCTCTGTCGCCCCGGCTGCTCTCGGAGATCCTCTCCGAAGGCCGGAAGTTCGGCGTCGGACTCGTGCTGGCGACGCAGTACCCCGAGCGGCTCTCCCCGGAGCTGCGCTCGGCCGCCGCCGGCGCCGCGAGCTCGCACGTGCTGTTCCGCGTGCCGCGCCCGGCGGCGGCCGAGACCGGCTCCTGGGTCGGGCTCTCCCCCACCGAGGCGCTTCGACTGCTCCCCTCCCTCCCGAACGGCTGGGCGGTGGAAGCCGGCCCGGACGGCGGCGCCCGCCGACTCCTTCCCGGTCAGTCCCTGTGGACCGCGGACGACCGTGACTTCCGCGCGGCCGTGGAGAGGGGAACCCGCGAGTTCGGCAGCTCTACCGAGGTGCCCGCCGATTCGTCGCGACCGGACACGACGGAAGCGGTGCTGCTCGCCCTCTTCCGGGAAGAGTCGCTCGGTCGGCGTCCGGATCTCGCCGGCCTCGTGCAGGCGACGATCTCCCTGCCCGGGATCGAGACGACGGCCGAGGAGATCTTCGCGGCCTTGCCGTCTCTCCGGGCGCGCCGGCTCGTCATCGAGGAGGCCGAGGCGTTCTCGATGAGCGATCCGGGCCGCCTCGCCCTCGGGGTCACGGCCGAAACCGGCGCCACCCGCGAGAGCGCCGAGCACCGCGCGCTCCTGATCGAGGCGTTCCGCGTCCTCGCGGTCCACGGAGAGCGCGTGGAGCTGGTCCGCCAGGGACGGTTCGACACGCGCCTTCCGGACGGGATCCTCCGGATGCTTCCCGACGCGATGGGTGGCCGAGCCCCGAGGGAATTGGCACGAGCGCTCGACCGCCGGTCGAGGAGCTGGGCGTGGAGGTTCTTCGGCGGGCGGGACGTCTACCTCGAGGCCGAAGTCACCGGGGCGCTACCACCCGAGCGGATCCGCCGGGGCCTTTCGAAGGCTCGGGCGGCCGGGGCCTTCCCGCTCTTCCTCGTCGGGGACGCCGGACGGGCCCGACGGGTCCGCTCCCTTCTGCACGCCGCGGGTCTCCTCCCCCGGGACGCCCAGGTCTGGACGCTCCGAAGGGCGGCGGCCCCCCGAGTTGCAAGGACCGGGGAAGCGGATGAGGAGGGTGGGCGAACGTCGGCGTAATGATGACCGGAGGGGTGCCTCGACCGGCGGGGCCGGGCGTGAGGGCGTTCGTTGCCGTCGAGGTGCCCCACCCTCAGGTTCCGGGAGTTCGGGGACCTCCCGCCAGCTCCCCGACGCACGTGACCCTGAAGTTCCTGGGCGAGGTCCCGGCGGAGCGGGCCGCGGAGTTCGCTTCCGCGCTACGACCCGCCGTGCTCCCGGTACGTGGCTTCCATGCCACGCTCTCCGGGGTCGGCGCCTTCCCATCTAACGCGCGGCCACGGGTGCTCTGGGTAGGGTTCAAGGAGGGCCGCGAAACGCTTTCGGACCTCGCGGACCGGGTCGACCGGGCGCTCGAACCGTTGGGGTTCCCCCGGGAGGAAGCGCGATTTGTTCCGCACGTCACGTTGTTCAGGGTCCGCGGACCGCGGGACCAGGCGCTCGCCGAGCGGCTCCTCGCCGCGCCTCCGGTCGGCCCGCTCGGGGAGATCGACGTCCGTGAGATTCTCCTCAAGGAGAGCCGGCTCACGCCGAACGGCGCCGTCCACTCGACGCTCGAACGTTTCCCATTGGCCGTCGACTAGATCTCGCCGGGCTCTTCGGGGCCCTCGGGGTCCCGTCGGAGACCCAACGTCGCCACAGATAGAGGGTCGCATAGCTGCCCCAACCTGGATAGACCGCGTCCGCCCACGCCCGCACCTCCGACTCCGGTGCGGAGAGCGGATGTACCCGGTAGGCCGCGAGCGCCGCCCGGACTCCGAGATCCCCCGCGATGAACAGGTCGCGGCGGCCGACGCCCCTAAGAAGCGCGTTTTCCGCCGTCCAGACGCCGACGCCCTTCTCCCGGTCCAGCTGCTCGACCGCGCGCTCCCGGGAAAGGCGGCCGAGCTCGGCGGCGTCGAACGCTCCCGAACTCTCCCTGTTGGCGAGCGCGAGCAGGCTCACGCTCTTCGCGCCGCTCATCCCGACCGAGCGCAGGCCGTCGACCCCGAGCGCGGAGATCTCGGCCGGCGTCGGTATCCGGTTCAGCTCGATCCCTTCGACCTCGAGTCGGGAACCCACGCGCTCGAACAGGCGGGACTTGATCGTGTTCGCCGCCTGGACGCTCAGCTGCTGGCCGATCACCGAATAGATGAGCGACTCGTAGACGCTCGGGTCCCTCGGGATCCTCAACCCCCTGAAGCGTCGCTCGGTGCCCCGGAGCGTCGGCTCCGCACGCACCCTCTGGTAGAACTCCTCGAGCGGGTGCTCGAGCGAAAAGAGCGCCCGGGCCCCTTCCCGGGCGACCTTCGGGCTCACCCCCCAGGCCGTCACCTTCCAACGGGAGCCGTCCGGCTCGACGGCGAGCGGCCACGGCTCCTCGGGCGTTCCCCACGTCCTGAGGATCCGCTCCCCGTCCGAGCGGAAGACGAGCGACCGGGAGGAGTATTCGATCTGCTCGCGCTCGGCCGGGAAGGAGGCGAGCCTAGGCGGGGTGAGGTGGGTGACGACACGCTCCTCCGCCGAGCGGGTGTCAACGCGTTGGGCGACGTGAGATGTTCCGGGCAGATTTCACCTCGAGAAATGCGACTCTGTTATACGACGGCCTTAAAGAGCCGACCGCTCGTTTCCGCGCCTCGCAACGTCGGGCGCCCGGTGAAGGCGTCCGACGCTCCGGGTGTTGCAGGCCGCCGGGAACGGCCGTCCAGGCCGACCGATTGTACGTGCTGGTGCGCTCACCGCCGCGGTTTCGATGCTGCTCGCCGCCCTCGCCGTCGCCCCTTTCGGGGCTCTCGGTCATTCGACGGCGACCGGCCCCGGGCTCGGCCCATCGGTCGGCGGGAAGTGCCCCGGGACGTCGGTCGTCGCCAACTACTCCGGCAACCTCTCGGTCGAGGGGGGTCCCGCCCCCGGACCCAGCGTGGCGAACGTCACGCTGATGCTCTCCTTTGATTACGAGATCAATTACACGCCGCACAACGGCAACTCCTCGTTCAGCTGCTCGACGGCGGTCGACCTTTCGGTGACCAACCAGACCGGGGCGTTCGCGCTCAACGCTTCGATTCCCTCGGCGACCTGCTCGAAGACCTCCTGCACGAGCTACTCGGGCCCGTTCGGCCCGGTGCGCCTTTCCCCGAGGGGCGGGGCGCCCGCCGGATACTTCGCCTCCGCCCACCTGGGCGGTTTGCATACCCGTCTTGCCTTCGTGGCCGCCCTCTCGGGGATCGCCTTGTCCCCGGCGGACCCGGGCGTCTTGAGCGTCAATGCCCCCCTCTCGGTCCGCGCGAACGCCACCGCCGGGGACGGCCGGCCGAGCCCCGCCACCGTGACCCTCGGTTTCTCGCTGAGCGGCAACGGCTGGACGATGGCCAACGGGAGCTCGAGCGGCGAGGTCGTGCTCACGGCGTCGGACGGCGCGTCACCCGGCACCCTCGCCGTGGATGCGAACGGCAGCTACGGCAACACGACGCTGGCTGGGGTCTCCGTCGTGCTGCCGCTGACCGCCGTCCCCACCACGATACTGGACGCGGGCGTGGCGCCGACCGAACTGGATGTGGGTACGGCGGCGACGCTGAACCTGACCGGAAGCGGAGCGCCGGGGTACGTCTACCGCGCCACCGTCCTCCCCGGGCTCGGCGAGAAGCCGATCTCCGCGGCGTGCCCCACGACCTCCCAAGCCTCGGGGACGGATTCCATCGACTGCGCGATCGCCCTCGTCTACCATTCCGCAGGGACCGCCCAGCCCGTCGTCAACCTCTCCAACGGACCGTCGACCTCGACCTGGAGCCTTCCGGTGCTGAACGTCTCGCACGCGCTCTCCGTCGTCCTGGGGACGGGCTCGCTCGTCGCCTACTCCGGTTCCC
>JAKIWY010000055.1 GCA_022749835.1 Thermoplasmata archaeon
AGCGCGCGTTCGCCAGCCAGGTGGCCGCCGCCCGCTCGGCGATTCTCGCGGAGGGGAGCGTCGCCTCGCCGATGAGGTAGTCGAACGCCTCTCCGCGACCGTGGGCGATGAGCCCCTCCGGTACCACGACCCCGGCCCGATGGGCCTCGGAAAGGGCCTCGCGGACCTTCAAACTCCGGTAGCGCGGATGGGTGGGCGACAGGCGGGTCAATCGGGGGGCCCCATTCCGTTACGCGCTTCCCGACCCGGCCGACGGTTTCGAGGACGCTTCTGCTGTGACCGCCCCGTACCCGTTCGACACCCGCCCTACGAGCGCCCCGACCCGTTCCTCGAGCGGCGCGAGCCCCTCCTCGATCGTCTTCGCGACGACGAGCTTGAGACTCTCTTCGAGCGCGACGATATCCCGGCCGAGGTCGCTGAGCCGCCGGGCGTTCTCGTTGAGCAGAAGGCGCGTCTGGGTGGCGACCCGGTAGGTGTCGGCGACGTCCTTGAGCATCTGGCGCGAACCCGTGTGGAACGTCTCGACGGAGTCGCCGATCGGCTGCCACTTCGTGTCGAGATTCTTCGTCAAGGAGTCGTTCATCACCTGGGTGAGCCGTTCGCTGGCCTCGCCCATCCCCTTGTTGATCCGGTCCGCGACGCCGGTCTCGACCCCGGCAAAGCGTTCCTTGAGCTCGGCGGTGATCTCGCTTTCGAGCTGCTCGGAGCGCGCCAGGCGGTCGTCGATCGCCTGCAACCGGGCGAGCATGTTGGAGTAGGCGGTGCCGACGAGCTGGTCGAGATGGCTCTGGTCGAACTCGTGGGCCCTCAGCAGGAGCTGGAGGATCCAGTGCTCCCGGCCCTTCACCTCTCCGATGGCGCCCTTGTCGATCCGCTCGCGGGCCTCCTTGCTGTCGATGAGCGACTGGAGCTCCTTGAGGACCTCGACGCGAAGCGACTGGCTCACCACGGGGGGAGTGGGCCGGCCCGCCATCGGCCCTCGATGGGCCCCCTCCTACAAATGAATTGGGCTCGAGAGCCGGGCGATCACGGACGACCCGGGGTGTCGGCTCGGCGGCCGGAGGAGCATCTACGAATCGAACCCCGGGCCTAGGAGCTCCCGGGCGACCAGGAGCCGCCGGATCTCCGAGGTTCCGGCGCCGATCTCGAGAAGTTTCGCGTCCCGGGCGAGCTTTTCCACCGGGTAGTCGCGCATGTAGCCGTAGCCGCCGTAGACCTGCACCGCGTCGAGCGCGACGGCCGTGGACGCCTCGGAGGCGAAGGTGAGCGCCGAGGCGCTCGCGCGGCCGCTCCTCTGGTCGTGCTGGACGGCGTCCAGCGCGGCGTACAGCAGGCCGCGGGACGCCTCGAGGCGCATGTGCATGTTCGCCAGCTTCTCCTGGATGAGCTCGAAGCGGCCGATCTTCTTGCCGAACTGCTCGCGCTCCCGGGCGTACTGGACCGACAGCTCCAGGCACTCGGCCATGATGCCGACGGGGATCGCCGCGAGGACCGCCCGCTCGACGTTGAGGCCGCTCATCATCACCGCGACCCCCGAGTTCTCCGGCCCCACGCGCCGGCGCTCCGGGACACGGACGTCCTGCAAGGAGAGTTCGCCGGTCGGAGAGCCTCGCATCCCCATCTTGTCGAGGCTGCGCGAAACGGAGAAGCCGGGACTCTCCTTCGTCACGAGGAACGCGCTGATGCCGTGGGCCCCGCGCGTCGGCTCGGTCTTCGCGTAGACGAGCAGGGTGTCGGCGACCGGTCCGTTCGTGATGAACTGCTTGGTTCCCGTGAGCGCGTAGCCGTCCGCGGAACGCAGGGCCCGGGTCGTGATGGAGACGGCGTCGGAGCCCGCTCCCGGCTCGGTGAGGGCGAGCGCCCCCACCTTGTCGCCCGAGGCGAGGGTGGGCAGGAACTCCGAGCGCTGTTCGGGGGTCCCGTTGCGGTAAAGGTTGTCGGCGCACAGGTTGGAGTGCGCTCCGACCGAGAGAGCGAGCGCGGGACTCACCCGCGAGATCTCCTCGAGGATGAGCGCCTGGGCAAGGTAATCGAGGCCGAGGCCACCGAACTCCTCGGGGATCGTCGGGGCAAGGAAGCCCTGCTTCCCCAGGCGCCGGAAGACGTCGAGCGGGAAGTAATCCTCCCGGTCCATCCGGGCGGCCACCGGGGCGACCTCCTTCCGAACGAACTGGCGAGCTGCCTCCTTGAGTTCGCGATGCGTCTCCGAGAGCGTGAGGTCCACGGCGCGGTCAGACCCTGTGGGCCATAACCCTTAGCCGGGCGCCGCTCGCCGGAGGGCGGTCTGCGGCCCGCGACGCACGCCCAGGTGGTGTCTCCACGCAGCCCTCGGGGAAGGGTAGTCGGAACGGTAGTGGGCCCCCCGGCTCTCCGTACGGGCGAGCGCGCTGCGGGCGATGAGGAGGGCGGTCAGTACGGCGTTGGCGCCGGGAGAGGCGAGGGCCGACTCCCGCTCGGGCTCGAGCTTCCGGGAGAGCTCTTCGAGGGTGTGGACGGCGGAGCGCAGGCCCGGGCCCCGACGAACGATGCCGACCGACTCCCAGAGGAGCCTCTGTACGGTCTCCACGACCTTCCGGTCGTCCCGCAGGGCCTCGCCCTCGCGCAAAGGGAAGTGGAGGGTCTTGCCGAGGGGCTTCGGCCCCCCGGCGGTCGGGTGGACGAGTTGCCGGACGACCCGCTCGCCGAAGACGACCGCTTCAAGGAGCGAGTTGCTGGCGAGCCGGTTGGCGCCGTGCACGCCGGTCGCCGCCACTTCCCCGCAGGCGAGCAGCCCCGGGAGGCTCGAGCGCCCCTCGAGGTCGGTCGTGATCCCCCCGACCATGTAATGGGCCACCGGGGCGACGGGGACGCGGTCGCGCGAAGGGTCGAGGGCGTAGGAGGCGAGGAACCGGCAGATCGTCGGGAAGCGGGCGAACAGCCGGTCTCGAGGGATCGCCGTGGCGTCGAGATAGACGCAGGAACTCCTGGTGCGCTCGACTTCGGTGTGGATCGCCCGGGTCACGATATCCCGGCTGGCGAGCTCCGCGTCGCGGTGATATCTCGGCATGAACCGCTCCCCGGCTTCGTTCCGCAAGAGCGCCCCCTCCCCCCGGAGGGCTTCGGAGATCAGGTGCCGGGGAGCTCCGGACCGGAAGAAGGCGGTCGGGTGGAACTGGATGAACTCAAGATCGCTCACCAGCGCGCCGGCCCGGAAGGCGATCGCCACCCCTTCCCCCGTGGCGATGGCCGGGTTCGAGCTCTGCAGGTAGAGGCTTCCCGCGCCCCCGGTCGCAAGCACCACCGGTCCCCCGTCGAGCAGCTCGGGGGTGGAGCGGTCCCCCGTGCTCCCCCAGGCGCACAGCTCCCCGTCCGGCCCTTCGCCGAGCCGGCGGAGCACGGTGCGTTCGCGTGCCTCGATCCCCTCTTCGACGACCCGCTTTCTGAGCGTCTCCTCGATCTGCAGGCCCGTGGCGTCCCCTCCGGCGTGGAGGATGCGGGCGACCGAGTGGGCTCCTTCGCGTCCCAGACTGACGTGACCTTCGACGGTATCGAACGGAACCCCGTATCGCACGAGGTCGGCGATCCTCAGCGGCCCCTCCTCGGTCAGCACCCGGGCCGCTCGCACATCGACCAGGCCGGCGCCCGCGCGCAAGGTATCCCTCAGATGGAGGGCCGGGCTGTCGGCGGGGCCGACCGCCGCGGCGATCCCGCCCTGGGCGTAGCGGGTATTGGACTCCTCCAGGCGGGATTTGGTGATGATGACCGGGCGCAATCCCAACTCTCGGCAGCGCAGCGCGACGTAGAGTCCGGCGATGCCGCTCCCGACGATGAGCGGGCCGGCCGTTCGCTTGCGCATCGTCGTTCGCAGAGAGCCTAGGGTAATGGCCCTTCGCTCCCGGAGCGCGCCGCCGAGGTAATGCTCCAGGGAGCGCTGCGCCGGCGATGACGGCGGTTCCACCCGGCTCCGATTGGCCGGATGTCGTGACGGTCCAACGCGCCCCGGAGCTCGAGCGCGAGCTGGCGGGCCGGCTCGGGCTGGGCTCGTTTCCCCCGGTGTTCGGCGTCACCGACCTCATCGAGCTGCGCCGTGCCTACTACCGCCGTACGGCTCCGGTGACCCCGGGCGTGGAGCAACGCCGTCGCATGGACGCCGGTCGGGCGGCCCATCTCCAGATACTGAGACTCCTCGGGGACCCTGAGTACCGCGAGGTGAGGGTCCACGGCGACGGGGTCGTCGGCGAGATCGATCTCCTCAAGGAGACTCCGACCGAGCTCAAGACGACGCGCGAGATCCCCGAGGTGGCCACCCTCCACGCCGTCCGGCCGGGCTACTTCGAGCAGCTCGCCATGTACTGCGCCCTCGTTGGGAAGCGGTCGGCGCGGTTGATCGTCACGACCGCTCCCGGTCCCGACGCCCAGGCCGTCGTTCTCGCCTGCGAATTCGCGTCGACCGACCGGATTTGGGCCGAGATGCGCCAGCGCTCCGAGCGCCTCCGGGAGTCTCTCGCGCGGCGAGACCCTTCGGGCCTTCCGCGATGCGCCTGGAGGGACCGAGGCTGCGAGTACCAGTCGGCTAAGGTCTGCGCCTGCACGGGGGAAGAACCGGAGCCGTCGAGGGGGCTCGTCCGCGAGCTCGAGCGTGCCGTTCCCCAAGAGGCGGAGACAGCGGCCCTCACCGAGGGGCTCAGGGCGCTCCCCTCGGAGGGGCCGTGGGTGGCCTCGCGCTTCCGCGACCTGCTCTACCCGCGCCGGGCGTACTTCGAACGGACGTCACCGGAGGTAGGGCCCGAGGGGGCCGAGCCCGCGGCGGGCTCCGGCGCTCGCCAGGAGCTCTTCCGTACGCTGCGGGCGATGTTGGAGGCGGGACCGAGCGGGGAGCTCTCGCGGAGATGGGCCGCACTCGGGGAGCCGACCGAGCCGGTAGGCTGCTTCCGGGGCGAGCCGTACGTGATCAAGACCTCCCGGGCGTGGTCGCCGGCGCTGGAGGCGGGGCTCGCCCGGGACCAACCGCAGTACGTCCGCGAAGTCGCGCTTCGCGCCGGCTCGCTCGGAGGGCGTTCGGGACTTCTCATCGTCGGCTACGAGCGGGCGGCGAGCGTTCCCGAGGGGCTGAGGGTCTTTCGCGTGGAGTTCGCCAGTGCGCCGGAGCTCGTCGGCCTAGTGACCAGGAAGTGTTCGGAGCTGCGAAGCGCAATCGCGACCCAACGACCAGAGGAGCTGCCGGCCTGCCCCGGGTGGATGCACGAAGCCTGCCCCTACCGGGAGCGCTGCGGCTGTGGCACGTCGGTCGCGGGCCGAACGTAACGGAACAGGAGCGCCGTGCCAGCGGCTTGGAAGCCCACGTTGTGGTAAAGGGCGAGCGCCGGGGCGTTGAGCTCGGTGACCCAGAGCGAGGCGGTCTCGTGCCCAAGCGCCCGGAGCGCTCGGAGCCCCCAGGCGATGAGGAACGTTGCAAAACCGTGGCGCTGGGCCGCCGGATCCACCGCCAGGCCGTGGAAGATCGACCGGCGGGCGGACTGTTCGGCCGTCAGGATGACGGCGAGGAGCGCGCCGTCGGTGCTGACGAGCGCCGTGGACGCCTCATCCAGGAACCTCCCGAGCCTGCCGTCGAGGATCTCGTTGATCACCCTCCGCCCCCCTTCGGGCGACGGGTCGAGCAATGGTTCGTCCGGGGTGCCGACGAACGCGCGTCGGGTGAGTTCGACGATCGCGTCGACGGGGACCGATCGGACCGGCACGAGAAGCGTCCCGAACGGGACCTTGGGGCCGGTCGGGGCGGTGGGCGTCGGCACTCGGACCTCGAGGGAGAGCCTCACCAGCTGGGCGCCGCCGGGGAGCTTTTCGAGCTGCTGACCGAGCGCGCGCTCCTGTTCCTCGGAGAGCCCGGTGAACCCCGCATCCAACCGGATCGCCGGCGCGCGGATGCCTCCGACCAGCGAGAGAGAGAGGGCGAGGGCGGCATCGAGGGCCCCGGGCCCGGCGGCTACGTGGACGTGGCCGAAGGCACGGTCGCCTCGCCCCGAGAGGAACGCGACGCCGAGAGGATGGGGGGTCCCCGGGAGGTAGACCCCCGATAGGCGACCTGCCCTGAGGTCCTCCGCCGCCTCCTCGACCCAGGAGACCGGGAGGAACTCACCGCGCCGCAACAGCTCGGCCCGGATGGCGTGGGTGAGCTCGAGGAGGGCCTCGCCGGAGGCGGCCGTTGTCGGCTCGGGCTCAAGGGCTTCGGGCAATGGGCGAGGCCCCCTAGAGGGGGACGCAGTCCCGACGGAGGATCTGGGCGATGTCGGGGGCGACCGACGCCTTCTCGGCCGGATTCATCAGGGTGTCCGTCGAGTAGACCTCGTCGGTGACCGCCTTGATCCTCTCGAAGGCGTCCTTGAGGAAGAGGCCGTGCGTGCAGGCCGCCACCACGGCGCCGACGTTGCGGCGGTGAAGCTGCTTGGCCGCCTCGACGATCGTGCCACCGGTGGTGATCACGTCGTCCAGGATGACGATGTGCTTTCCCTCGAGGGCGATCGGGATCTCCGAGGGGAAGGAGAGCTCGACATGCTCGGAGTCGATCCGCTTCTTGTCAAAGGCGATCCAGGGCCGGTCCAAGATGGCGCTCATGCGCTTGACCCGCTCCATGCCCCCCTTGTCGGGGGATACGAGTAGGTCGACGGGGCGCTCCCGGAGGAGCCGGGCGATCGCCGGGATGCCGGTCGCCTCGAAGGCGGGCTTTCGGAACTCGGCCAAGGTCGTCGTGGAGTGGAGGTCGACCGTGACGACGGCGTCCGCATCGCTTTCGATGTGATGGACGAGGGATC
Organism: Thermoplasmata archaeon; assembly: GCA_022749835.1. Lineage (GTDB taxonomy): Archaea > Thermoplasmatota > Thermoplasmata > Lutacidiplasmatales > UBA184 > Lutacidiplasma. Next base: position 6,789 of record JAKIWY010000055.1, read on the forward strand.
GGGCGCTCACGGGCTCCCCGGGGAAGAACGACCGGTCCTGGCGGGCGTAACCGAGGTAGGGCACGACCACGTAGAGCCGGCGGGCCCCCGCCTCACGCACCGCGTCCTCGAGCAGGAGCAGCTGCAGGAGGTCCTCATCGGTGCGCGTCGACTGGACAAGGACGACGTCCTCCCCTTCCAGGCGGCCGCCGATCCGCACGTACAGCTCGCCGTCCGGAAACCGCTTGACGAACGGGATGCCGAACGGTGCGTTGCCGAGCTCCCGAGAGACCCTCTCGGCGAGTGCGGTGGAGGCGGGGCCTCCGATGACGTGCATGCCGCGAACCCTCCCCCCGGCGGACCGTGGGCCGCTCAATAAGCCTTCTTCGACCATCGTCTCTCTCCGGAGGCCTCTACTAGGGGCTCCGGGCGACCGGCGCGGCCCCTTCGGGCGCGGAGGAGGTAGTCGGCTCGAACTCGGGAGCGACCGACGGCCGAACGACGGCCTTCCGCCGGATGTAGGTCGTCTCGCCCTGCCGGACGTCGCGACCCCGCAGAGCGGAGAAGACCACCGCCCCGAGGACGAGCGCCCCGGCCAATCGGAAGGAGGCGCGCATTCCGTCCAGGAAGACCCCGTTGAGCTGGCTCGCCGTGAGCCCGGTGCTGGCGAGCGTCTGGGGGGTGAACGCCCCGCCGAAGATCAGGGCGGCCGTGCCGCTCGGCAATTGGGAGGTGAGGGCGACGAGCGCCACGGCGAAACTGAGCGCCATCGAGGAGTTGCGCAGGGTCATCATCACCCCGGAGGCGACCCCGAAGCGCTGGCGGGGCACCCCGCTCATGATCGCCGAGGTGTTCGCAGGGAAGAACAGGCCCCCGCCCATCCCGAGGAACGCTTCGTAGACGGCCACCTGGCTGAGCGGCGTGGCCGCGGTGATCGTCGAGAAGAGGAAGAAGACGGCCGCCTGGATCGTGAGGCCGACCGTGGAGACGCCCCGGGCCCCGTAGCGGTCGGAGAGGCGCCCGCCGATCGGCCCGAACACCGAGAGGGCGATGGAGAGCGGGACGAGCAGGTACGCCGCCGAGAGGACGGAGACGCCCCGGATCCCCTGGAAGTAGACCATCAGAAGGAAGTTCGCGGCGAAGAGGGCGAGCCCCTGAAGGACCGAAGCGGCGAGCGAGGCGGTGAACAGCCAGTTGCGGAAGAGCGAGAAGGGAAGGATCGGGTCGCGGCTGACTCGCGCCTCCCAGACGACGAAGAGGACGATCAGCAGGGCTCCCAGGAGCATGGGCAGTGTGGCGGCCAAATCCGTCCAGCCGTTGAGGATCCCTTCGGTGACCCCGAAGAGGAGGCCGATGAGCCCCAGCGTGAACAGCGTCGCTGCCGGCAGGTCGAACGTCTCCCGGGGGTTCGGCGTTACCGACTCCCTGAGGACGATGTAGGCGAGCGCTGTCGCCGCGATGCCGATCGGCACGTTGATCCAGAAGATCCACCGCCAGCTGGTCACGGTCAGTATGAGGCCGCCGACGACGATCCCGAAGATCGAGCCCGTTCCCCAGACGACGCTATTGATCCCGAAGGCGCGGCCGCGCTCGTTCGGTGGGAAAGCGTCCGATAGGATGGCGAACGAATTGGCGACGAGCATCGCCCCGCCGATGCCCTGGAGGGCCCGGAAGGCGACGAGCTCGAGACCGCTCTGGGCGAGGCCGCAGAGCGCGCTCCCGACGACGAAGACCACGAACCCGGCGTTGTAGAGCCGCTTTCGGCCCTTGAGGTCGGCGATCCGTCCCAGGGACAGCACGAGGGCCGTCCCCATGAGGATATAGACCATCAGGACCCAGACCATGGCGACCAGGTTCGCCTGGAGGTCGCGGGCGATCTGGGGGAAGGCGATGATCAGTACCGTCGAGTCGATGGCGCCCATGAGGCTGCCGACGCTCACGACGCCGAGCGCCCGCCAGCGGTACTCCATCGACGACGGCGCCCCCCGGTTTCACCGG
>JAKIWY010000056.1 GCA_022749835.1 Thermoplasmata archaeon
CGTCGGGGCTCCAGGAGGTCGTTCGGCCACTTGACGGCGGTCGTCACGGAGTATCGCTCACCGAGCGATTCGCCGATCCGAGCGCAGACGGACAGCGGAAAGAGGGTCGACCCGTCGCGGGGCGCGCTCACGATCGTCGAGAGATAGAGTCCTCCCTCGGGAGAGCTCCAGGAGTGGCCGGCCCGGCCCTTCCCACTCTCCTGGCGGCGGGCGACGAGGGTGGTCCCCGGTTCCGCACCGGAGTGGGCGAGAGCGACCGCCAGCTCCTGGGTCGACGGGACCGTGTCGAACCGGCGAAAGGTCGGCATGCGGGTGGCCCTCCGCCGCGGGGAGGTCGGCCGCCCCTTAACAACTATCCAGCCCGCCGGTGCTGCCCCCGAAACGAACCGATCTCGATCGCGCGGCGCGGTTTGGCGCCCGACGGCGACGGGGGCGTCGCCCGCCCGTTGTCAGGGTGGCCGATCGCTCGGGGCCGGCTCGCATCGTCTACGCGTGAAGGGAGCCGGCGGGCATCACCGCGACAACCGCGGGGCGAGGCTCCCGGGGACCGGGGGCGATTCGAGGTAACCGTCGTAGGCGAGCGTCATCTGATGGAACCCCCAGAGAAGCAGGAGCGGCCCGGCGAGGGCGAGCGGCGCGAGGTACGGGGAGACCAAGGCGGCGAGGCCCACCGGGGCGATCACGGCTCCAACGAGGAACCCCCGACGCCCTGCTTCGAACTGGGCGCTCGGCCAGGGACCTCCGAACAGGGTGAGCGACTCGCCGAGGCTGCGCGAGGCGAAGAAGTTCACCAGGGACTGGACGATCGCCCCGAGTACCGCGGCCGCCACCAAAGCCCCGACGAACTCGCTCCGGAGTTGGGCGAGGTCTGCCGGGGTGAACCCGACCTGGCCCGGGCCGGATTGGGCGATCGCTGTGGTCGCGATCACCAGGAAGATGACCCCGACGAGGATCGCCGAAACAATGATCCCGCCGATCCACACGTAGAGGGCGTTCTTCGAATCCTTCTTGGCCCGCTCGGCGGCGGCGTACCCCCCTGGCGAGGCCCCGTAGGCGACCCGTTGGAGCGCGTCGAGCGCACTCGACCAACGCAGGTAGGAGACCAGCAACAGGATCAGGCCGACCAGCCCGAAGACGCTCACGAGCGCGGTCTCGGCCCACGACGCGCCGGAGAGGCCGGGGGAGGTGGGCCGAAGAGTGGTGTTGTTCGGGCCGCTCTGCGGCACGAGAGAGCCTAAGTTGAACCCCCCCCCCGACGCGACGTAGTACGAACCGGTCACCACCGCGACGACGCCCACGAGAAGAGTGATCACCAGGAACCACCGGTAAATGCCCATCGCCTCCCGGACCCGGCTCACCGCGGCGATGACGGGGCCCGGGCCGGTGAACGAAGGGGCACCCCAGCCGCCCGGGGCCGTCGGTATCCCCGGGGGAATGGTCGAGCCGGGCCCCGCGAAGAAGTATCCCGGCGGCGGAGGTGGCGGGGGGGGCGGCGGTGGCAGGGGGGGCGACACCGGGACGGGTCCGGACACTCCGGGCCCCACGCGCTCCCGGGATATGGAAAATTCGCACGGGGCCCCCGGCACGGAGTTCTTAACCCGGGGCGGGTTGCACACCCCCGGTCGATCTCGTGAGCTGTCTCTACTCCCACCTGACCGCGGTCTCGGGCGACATCGAGCTTCGGCTCAAGCCGCAGCTCACCGGCCTCGCCGGGATGATGATCAAGCCGTACCTTCCGCAGTCCTGGGTCTTTGAGACCGAGTCGGAGACCGTGAGCCTGGTCGTTGACGCGCAGGGGAACGTTTCGGCGGTCCGGGGAGCGGCGAGCCGGCCGGACGTGACGATCGCGACGAGCCACGCCCGCCTCGAGGCAGCGCTGAGGACGCGCGACGCCTCGCAGGTCCCCCCGGGGCCTCTCACGGTGACCCCGCACACGGGCAAGGGGCGCACCGCCTTCGAGTTCCTCCGGCCCCGCCTCGGCCTATAGCCGGGCGATCTCGGACCTACGCGCCCCGGATCTCGGAGATCCGGCGCGACATCTTGACGACGGCACGCACCGCGGCGGCGGCGTTCTCGATCCGGTCCTGCGCCTGGAGCCGGGTCTCGCCGGGGCCCGAGATGCCGAGGCCAAGCGGCTTTCCGAACTCCACGGAGAGGTCGGTGAGCTTGCGCGACGCCTGGTTCATCACGACCTGGTCGTGGTCCGTCTCGCCCTCGATGACCGCGCCGAGCGTGACGACCGCGTCGACGTCGGCCCGTTCCATGAGGAGCTTGACGGCGAGCGGCATGTCGAAGACGCCGGGTGTCTTCACGACCGGGCCCAAGGTCGCGCCGAGGAACTCGACCTCCTCCTTCGCCCGCTCGAGCATCAACAGGCTCACGTCGTAGTTGAACTCGCTCGCCACCAGCGCCACGCGGACCCCTTCCCCATCGCCCTTGTGCTTCGCCATCTTTCTTCTCCTTCCGATATCGACCGTGAACGGCTCCGCTACGCCGGTCGCACCGGCCCGGCGTCCGCGAACCCCTGCCGGAGGCCCCGGCCCGCGTCGCGGGCGAGCCGCTCCGGGTGGAACAGCATCGTGTAGGCGTTGAGGGCGTGCTCCTCCGCGCGACGGCGGGCGAGCGTCTCGAGCTCGCGGGGCGACGCGGCCTCGCCCTCGAAGACGAAGCACTCGACGATCGGTTTTGCCTCGAGGACTCCGGTCATGATGAGCCCCGTCGATGCCTCGTGGGCGCAGGTCTTGTCGTACTCCGCCTTCCCGGGCATTCCGAGGGCGATGCACAGGTCGACGCCCTCCTTCTGGAACAGCTGGCGGCAGGCGACCGGGAGGTCCTTGATCCCCGGAACGCTGCGCCGGTAGATCCGGTATCCGGTGCCGGCGCCGGCAAGGGCCCGGACCGCGTGGCGGGCCATGTCGACGCGCGCGAAGGTCGTGTCGGCGATGCCGATCCGCTTCATTCGCGATCCTCTCGGCGCTTGTTCGCTCGGTCGAGGATCCGCTCGACGATCCGGCGCGTCGCGAGGTCGTCGTGCGGGAGCGCTTTCAGGCGCTGGACCTTCGCCGGGACGCCCCGTCGGGCGCACTCCGCCTCGACCTCCTTCTCGTTCCAGGTCTGGTCGTGGCCGAGCGCGATGATATCCGGGCGGACGTCGACGACCGTCTGGTAGATGTCGGTCGCGCTCCCCAGGATCGCTCGGTCGACCGGTTTGAGCGCTTCGACCATCTCCCGGCGGGTGAGCTCGGGGACGTACGGCTCCTGCTTGAGCCGCCGGGCGGTCTGGTCGCGCGCGACGACGACGACGAGCTCGTCGCCGAGCTTGCGCGCCTCGGTGAGGAAGTACACGTGACCGGGGTGAAGGAGGTCGAAGACCCCCGTGGCCATCACTCGGACCATGCCTCGAACGCCTCGAGGACCGTGCGCCCGTCGAGGAACGCCCAGCCGTGCTGGTCGGCAAATCGGCGGGCCGCATCCGGCGAGCGGGCGCCCCCGGAGTCGCCGAGCATCTCGCAGACCGTCACGGAAGCGGAAAGCCCGGCCATTTTCGCGAGCGAGATGGCGAGTTCCGTATGGCCTTTGCGTTCGGAGAGGAGCCCGTCCGCCGCGTAGAGGAGAGGAACGTGCCCCGGCGAGGTGAACTCCTCGGAGAAACGGGCGCTCAGCTCGATGTCTGTCAAGTTCGCGGATTCTCGCGCCAGCTCCCCGAGGGCCCGGATCGTCTGGGCTCGGTCGTTGTCGGGGACTCCGGTATAGTTCGACCGGTGGTTGACGGTGATGCCGAAGGCGCTGCGCGAATCGTAGCGAAGCCGCTGGACGCGGAGCGCATCGACGATCGGGTACGAAGGGGCGGCGAGGCGTAGAAGGTCCGAAAAGTACGGAAGACCGAGGCGGTGGCGGAGCTCGGCGGAGAGGGCTGTGCATAGAAGTCCCCCTGCCTCCCGTCGCGCCAGGTGGACGAGCTCGGGGGTCGCCTTCTCCGAGAGGAAGACCAGGTCGGTCTCCGCCTCGCGATCGGGGGCGTCGAAGATCAGGACCGGCTCCCCATGCGATAGGCTGTCGCCGGCACGCGCGACGCTGACGGGCAGGCCCTTCGGAAGCGCCGGGGACAACACGGACTATGGAGTCGGCCCGAGGTTATAAGATATGGCGTAGCTACTCAAGAATGGGTTAATGGCCCGGCAGGAAGAAGAAGTGCCCCAGTGAGTGCGCTGGTCACGGCCTAGCAGTCTAACCTCTCTGAAAAAGAGGCGTTCTAGGAGGTGATCCATCTGCAGGTTCCCCTACAGATACCTTGTTACGACTTAGTCCCCCTTGCTGAACCGAAGTTCGAGCGACCCAAATGAGTCACCCTCACTCCGACCCAACTCGGATGACTTGACGGGCGGTGTGTGCAAAGAGCAGGGGCACATTCACCGCGGGATGTTGACCCGCGATTACTACGGAATCCATTTTCACGAGGGCGAGTTACAGCCCTCGATCCAGACCACGATTGGGTTTCAGGATTGCCTCCCCCTTTCGGGGTCGGATCCCATTGTCCCAACCTTTGTAGCGCGCGTGTTGCCCGGGAGATTCGGGGCATACGGACCTACCGTAGACCTCTCCTTCCTCTGTCTTAGCGACAGCGATCCCCTCAGTGTGCTCTCGTGGTCGCCCACGAAATCGCGACTAAAGGCGAGGGTCTCGTTCGTTATCTGACTTAACAGAACGCCTTACGGTACGAACTGACGACGGCCATGCACCACCTCTCGGAGAATCGGGCAAGGTCTTCAGCCTGGCTTTCATCCCTCCGTCGCCTCCGGTGAGTTTTCCGGCGTTGAATCCAATTGAACCGCACGCTCCTCCCGTTGCGGTGCTCTCCCGCCAATTCCTTTAAGTTTCAGTCTTGCGACCGTACTCCCCAAGCGGCAGACTTAACACCTTCGCTCCGGCACTGGGAGCCCACGCAGGACCCCCAACACCAAGTCTGCAGCGTTTACACCCTAGACTACCGGGGTATCTAATCCCGTTTGCGCCCTAGGGCTTCGTCCCTCACTGTCAGATTCGTTCTAGGAGAACGCCTTCGCCACTGGTGGTCCCCCCCGGATTACAGGATTTTACCCCTACCCCGGGAGTACCTTCTCCCTCTCCCGATCTCAAGCCGAGCAGTGTCTCCGGAATTCGGACGATTGAGTCGCCCGATTTACCCGGGGATTTGCCCGGCCAGCTACGGACGCTTTAGGCTCAATAATAATGAGCACCACTCGGGCCGCGGGTATTACCGCGGCGGCTGGCACCCGTCTTACCCGGCCCTTACTTCTCGAGCTTTTTAGGCTCGAGAACAGCCTACACTAAGTGTAGGCACTTGGAGTTCCCCCATCGTGGTTTCCCACATTGTGGAGGTTTCGCGCCTGCTGCGTCCCGTAGGACCTGGATTCGTGTCTCAGAATCCATCTCCGGGCGACTTCTCCCAAAGCCCGTACCCGTCTATGGCTAGGGGGTCCGTGAAACCCCCTACTACCTGATAGGCCGCAGACCCATCCTCGAGCCCCGCAGGATTTCGACCTGAGAGCATTCCATCATCCCAGACCTATCGGGTATTATCCCCAGTTTCCCGGGATTATCCCCGTCTCGAGGGCAGATTGTCCGCGTGTTACTGAGCAGTGCGCCGAGGGCTTACCCCTCTCGACTCGCATGGCTTAAGCGAACTCCAATAGCGGTGCCCGCCGGCAGGATCAACCGGATTTGTTGACACTGTTGGAGTACTGCCGGTCGTGACCGATCTCGCGAATTAGCGGATCTTGCTCTTTGACTTAAATGAGCTACGCGTCTCACCTTGTTGGCATCTTCCTCAGTCAGTCCCGAGAGGTCACTCCCCGTTTCCGGGGAGGGGTTCTCGGGGCTCCACGCCCTGTCGGGCCATCTGTGGCGACGCCCTGGAAGAGCGCGGTTCACGAATCCCCGGCTCGCCGTGGCGACGCCCCGATCGCCGACTTCGATGAAGTCGGCGCGCGGCCCCGCATTGTAACTGGGACCTTATTTAACGCGAGCGCCCCGCGAATCGGTGACGAACGTCCGACCGGGCCCGTCGCCGTGCGGTCCGGGCCCGGGGGGTCCACCCGAGCCCCGCCTTGCGGTTGTGGCCACGTCGTGGCCACACGGAAGCTTATGCTCAGAAGCGCTGCCACTCGCCGCCGAGCCGAGGTCGAAGTGACCTGCGGCGTAAGCACAGAGAGGAAAAGGAGAATGACGGAAGGAATCCCGCGGAATCGGCGAACGTCAATGAATGGGCGCACGAGGGGCTGGTGGCCCTGGGTCACCTCGGGGAGCGCCGCAGCCGCGGTGTTGCTGATGGTGCTGGCCCCGGCGAGCCTGGGAGCGACTCCCCACGTCACGGTAGTGCACCCGGCGTTCAAGGGAAAGGTCACTCCCTGGTCGTACCAGGGAGCGACCGGTTGCGCCAAGGCGAAGACCACCGTCGCCGCGATGGGCTCCGCGAAGACGGGCCATGAGGCCTACGCCGCGTGGGACAGCGCCAAGGCCTGCTCGGGGACGTACAGCTCCTCCTACACGAGCGGCGGGATCGAATGGACGTTCCCGTTCACGGTCGCGACCAGCGGTTTCCACGGGGTGTACGTTGACGGCAACTTCTCGATCAACGAGAGCGCGGCCGTCAGCACGATGGGAAAGTGCCCGTCCACGACGTCGAGCTACTCTTGGGGAACCCTCCACACCGGCTACTGCGTCGCGTACGCGGACACGGAGTGGTACAGTTTGGACTGGATTACCGACCTGACGAATGGGAGCGTATTCCTGGGCGACCTGTTCAACAACTTGACCCAGTCGTTGACCCCCATCTACGCCGAGAACAGTGTCAGCGTCGACTGGGGCTGCTACAACGCGACCACCACGCTCAACGGCCTGTGCTTCAGCTACAACAGCAGTCTCACGACCCCGACGAAGAGCACCTCCTACCCGTCGGGATTGTTCTACGGTTCGTCTTACAACAACGGCACGCTCGTGAGCGGCCACAAGTACACGTTCACCGTCCTCCACGAGTTCTACACCGACGCGGTGTTCTACGGGTGGAAGACGGGCAGTGCGTCGTCCTCGAATGACTTCGGGACCGGCGGCAACGGCGGGTGGCTCAGCTCGCTACAGTGGTACTAGATCGGTCTGCAGGTCGAGCTGAAACGAGACCCTAACGCGGCCCCGGCCGGTGCGCCCGGCTGGGGCCGCAACCCGTTCGAGGACAACGGGTCCGGGCGGCTCAACCCTTTCCCGACGTCTCGAGGCGGGCGCCGTAGACGTTCCCGCCAGCGAGTCGGCGGCGATGGAACCGGTGCAGGGAGCCCGTTCTTGCGGGCAGAGTTCGACGCGGGTGGCCACCCAGGGCGACGGTCGTCCGTCGTGTGCCCGAAGGTCGCTCGGGGGCCCTTCGACCGTTCCCGTTCGCGCGTCGTCAGGTGAAGGTGACCGACTTCGAGACGGCGGCGCCGTTCACGGTGATCTGGCCACTCCCCGGCGAGGCGGTGTACCCGGCCGCGGTCACCGTGAAGTTGTACGCCCCATCGGCGAGCAGGACGCTGATTCGAGCGGACGTGGAGGTGATCGTCGAGCCTCCGATGGTGAGGTTCCACGAACTTCCGGCGGTGAGGCCGGTTTCGAGGAAGGTGACCCGGTAGTGGGTCCGGTTGAACGACACGTTCAGGGTGGTGCCCTTTCCCGCCACGTCCACCGTGCCGGAGTGGGGCGAGGTGAGATGCCAGCCGGGAACCGCTCGGATGAGGTATACGGACGTCCCGTTCGCGAGCTGGAAGTTGGCGTCGGCCGTCGTGGTCTTGACCACGGTGAATCCAATACCAACCGACCAGGCCGTGCCGGAGGCGAGGCCGCTCTCTGCGAAGGTGACGGGGTAGAGCATGCGCCGGAACGACACGTTGATCCATGCGGGCCCGCCGTTCAACGACACCGCGCCTGAATAGCTCCCGGCGCGGAGGTGCCAGCCCGGCACGTCGCCGATGAGGTACGCGTAGCTCCCGTTCCCCGCCACGAACACGATCTTCGTCGACCCGGAGGAGACCGGCACGCCGCCGAGCATCACCGACCACTGGGTCGCCTTGGGAAGTCCGCTCTCTCGGAAGGTCATCAGAAAGGCGGGGCGGAAGGCAATCGTGATGTTCACGGCGGCGCCGGAGACGTTCACCACGCCGATCGCGGGTGACGCGGCGAACCCCGCGCCACCGGAAACGCGCAAGGAGTACCCGGTGCCGTTCGGCTCTCCGAACGTCACCGTCCCGGTCCGCGAGGAGAGGTTCGTCCCGTTCAGCGTGGCGAACCAGAGCGTCCCTGCGGGAAGACCGGTCTCCCGGAACACCACGGCGAGGTCGGGGCGGAAGCTCACGTTCCGAGCCACCGGCGCGCCGATGACACTCACGCTCCCATTGGCCGGGGACGCGAAGTACTCCGACTCGCTGCCGACATAATAAGGGTAGGCGGTGCCGTTCGGCTCGAAGAACTCGATCGTCCGATTCTCGCTGCTCGC
>JAKIWY010000057.1 GCA_022749835.1 Thermoplasmata archaeon
ATCCCGAGCGAGTCCATGAGGCCGTTGACCGTCGAGCCCTCCTTGGTGACGCGGAAGAACAGCTCGCCGGGCCGGCCGTCCGGATAGAGGCCGACCGTCACGTAGCCGTCATGGCCCCCGACCTGGAAGTGGTGCGTGATCGCCTTGCGCTCGTCGGGGAGCTTCTCGCGGATCGGCACGCGCTTTCCGCTCTCGACCGCCGTCTTTCCCGCGCCGGTCTCGTAGGGCTGCGACGCCTTGCAGCCGTCGCGATAGAGGGCGACCGACTTCACGCCGAGCCGCCACGCCTCGAGATAGATCTTCTCGATCTCCTCGACGGTCGCCTCGTTGGAGAGGTTGATTGTCTTGGACGCCCCGCCCGAGAGGAACGGCTGGACGACTCCGAGCATCTTGAGATGCCCCATCGGCGAGATCGTCCGGTGCCCGGCCGCCGCCAGGGCGGTATCGAAGACCGGGAGGTGCTCCGCCTTGAGCCCGGGAGCCCCGTCGAGCGAACCGGTCGCTCCGAGGTGGCGGGTGATCTGGGCGACCGACTCGGCGTTGTAGCCCAGGCTCCGCAAGCCGTCCTCCACCGTGTGGTTGACCATCCGGATCGTGCCGCCGCCGACCAGGTTCTTCGTCTTGACGAGCGAGAGCTCGGGCTCGAGGCCGAGCGTGTCGCATCCCATTAGGAGCCCGATGGTGCCGGTAGGCGCGATCACCGAGATCTGGGCGTTGCGGTAGCCCCAGAGCTCGCCCGCCTTCACCGTGTCCTTCCACCGGTCGATGCTCGCGCCGCAGAGCGCGGTCAGACGCGGGTCGTTGAGCACGATCTTCTCGGAAGCCTTCGCGTGCTTTCCCATCACGCGCAGCATCGGGGAGCGGTTCTTGTCGAAGCCGGCGAACGGGCCCATCCGCTTGGCGATCTCCGCGGACATGTGGTACCCCTCCGCGGAAAGGTAGGCGCTGACGCCCGCCGCGAGGGTCCGCCCCTCGTCGGAGTCGTAGGCGAGCCCGTAGTGCATGAGGAGCGATCCCAGGTTGGCGTAGCCGAGACCGAGCGGCCGGAAATCGTGCGAGTTCTGTGCGATCGAGGCGGTCGGATAGCTCGACGCGTCGACGAGGATCTCCATCGCGAGGATCATCGTGCGGACCGCGTCCTTGAACAGCGGGAGGTCGAACTTCCCGTCGCCGTCCAGGAACTTCACGAGGTTGATCGACGCGAGGTTGCACGCCGTGTCGTCGAGGAACAGGTACTCGCTGCACGGGTTCGACGCGTTGATCCGACCGGACATCGGCGAAGTATGCCAGTCGTTGGTGAGGTCGTCGAACTGGACCCCGGGGTCGCCGCACCGCCAGGCCGCGTAGGCGAGCTTGCGCCAGAGCTCACGCGCCCGGTACGTCTGGGCGACCGAGTGGTCGGTCCGGTTGTAGGTGCGCCATTCACCGTCGCGCACGACGGCCTCCATGAAGGCGTCGGGGACCCGGACCGAGTGGTTGGCGTTCTGGTAGGCGATCGACGCATAGGCGCTGTCGGGGTCGGTCCCGTCGAAGTTGGGGGAGTACCCCTCCCGGATGAGCGCCCGGGCCTTGTCCTCCTCGCGGACCTTGCACTCGATGAAGTCGACGATGTCGGGATGGTCCAAGTTCAGGATGACCATCTTCGCCGCGCGCCGCGTCGTCCCGCCGGACTTGATGACCCCGGCGAGGGCGTCGAAGGCGCGCATGAACGACACCGGACCGCTCGCGATGCCGCCCCCGCTCAGCCGCTCGTGACCGCCGCGCAGCGGAGAAAGGTTCGTCCCCGTGCCGCTCCCGCCCTTGAACAGGCGTCCCTCGCTCGAGGCGAGGCCGAGGATCGAGTCCATGTCGTCGGTGACGGACTGGATGAAGCATGCCGAGCACTGCGGCGGCTCGCGGACCCCGACGTTGAACCAGACGGGGCTGTTGAACGCCGCCATCTGCTGGACCATCAGGTACGAGAGGCTCTCCTCGAGGAGCGTCGCCTCCTCGGCGGTGTCGAGGAAACCCAGCTCGACCCCCTTCGAGCTGATGAAGTGGCAGACGCGCCGGATCATCCCGTCGACGCTCGTCTCGCGCCGGCCCTGGATGACGCGGAAGTACTTCGACGCCGCGATGTTGATCGAGTTCTCCGACCAGTTGACCGGGGCGCGGACCCCGCGCTGCTCGAAGATCACCTTGCCGTCGGCGCTCTTGATCACCGAGTCGTGGCTGCGCCACTCCACCGTGTCAAAGGCGGCCTTTCCGCGCGGCACGAGCCGCGGGACGGGGATCGGCTCTCGGCCGAGACGAGGGGCCGGGTTTCGGGGGGCCTCCTCTGCCCCGGTCGATTGGCGCTTCTTGGCGACTGCCATTGAGGTTCACTCCTTGGATGCTCCGCTACGGCGGGCTCGGGAGAGCTCCTACGCTCTCCGGAACTCCAACGGACGCCGGCTCCTTAGGCGTTTGTGCCGAGGGGAAGAAACGGTACCCCCGAGGGACCGTTTCTCCTCGGCAGAAAGCTCCGAGGAAGGCGTCCGGACGCTCTTGCGAGCCCCCGTGTGGTGCCATCCGGGCCGTCCCAGCGACTCTGGCTATATGATGCCTCGGTCGCTATTGACCGCGAATCGACGAAAATCATGTCGCGACACGACGCCCGACGGCGCGCGCCCTCCGCTTTGGCGCTTCAGGCCGCGGGCGTCAGGGCCGGCAAGAGGCGCATCGTGCAGGGCATGGTGACCCCGCAATCGCCGCAGTACCATCCGTCCTCGGAGACCCAGAGGAACTCTCCGCACCGGTCGCACTTGCGCGGGTCCGTCGAATCGTTTCGGCAGACCATCGGCACCGCTAGGTCGCCTCATCTATTTGGGGCGTTGGTCCTGACGGCGGCGCGTCCGCCGGAAAGTTTCAATCGCGAAGAAAAAAAGCGGTCCGGAGCCGACCCCTTGCGGGGCCGGCTCCGGGGTGACTAGGGAACGCCGTTCAGGCGTTCTTCATCCGGGCCCGGCCGATGTACCCCTTCTTGTCGAGGAAGTACATGTAGCCGTCCTGGCGGGTGACCTTCTCGGTCCCGACCTTGGCCTTACGACCCATCTTGTTCAGCTTCGTGGGGGTCTTCCACAGATACCCGTCCTTGCCGAGGTAGTACAGGTATCCCTTTTCTCTCTTGATCTGCTCTTTTCCGACGCGTTCCGCCATGTTGGCCGACCTCACCGAGGACGAGGAATCCACCTATATTTGAATGTGAGGTCCGACTCACCTCGAAGAAACCGTGATTCCCTGACGTGAAACATGCGCCGGAATGGCGGACGCCCGGTATCCGAGCTCCTCCACTTCCTCGAGGTGAAACACCGAAAAGTCCGCCGGCCGGCCGAGGGCGATCTGCCCGGCCGTCGCCTCTTCGCCGATGGCTTGGGCCGCGTTGACGGTGGCGGCGCTGAGCGCCTCCGCCGGCGTGAGCCGGGCCCCGTGCACGGCGTGGAATAGCACGCTCGGCATCGACTCGACCCAGGAGTTCGGGGAGAGGTCGCTGCCCACGGCGACCGCTGCCCCCGCGTCGACGAGCTCGCGTCCCGGGCTCGCCGTGCCCGAGAGCGAGGCGAACGGCGTGACGGGGAGGACCACCGCCACGACTCCGGCTCGCGCGAGCTTCCCCATGTCCGCCTTCGGGGTCTTGAGGAGATGGTCCGCGGAGCGGGCCCCGAGCCGGGCGGCGAGCTGCGCCCCGCCGGAGAGGACGAACTCGTCGGCGTGGACCTTGACGCCGAGCCCGAGCTTGAGCGCGCCGCGCAGGAGCCGTTCGGACTGGGGAACGGAGAAGAAACCGGGCTCGCAGAAGACGTCGCAATACCGGGCGAGGTGCCTACGGGCGACCTCGGGGAGCGTCCGGGCGACCATCTCGCGGACGTAATCGTCCGGCGTCCGGGTGAACTCGGGCGGGATCGCGTGCGCGCCCAGGTAGGTCGGGACCAGGGTCATCCCGCTCCTGCGCCGGAGCTCGGGGATGAGCCCGAGAAGGCGAAGCTCCCCGGTGTGGGTGAGCGCGTATCCGCTCTTCACTTCGGCCGATGTGGTGCCGCAGCGGAGCATCGTGTCCAGCCGCTGCCCGGCGGAGCGCAGGAGCTCGGGACGCGTGGCCCGCCGGGTGGCGCGCACCGTGGAGAAGAGCCCGCCACCCTGGCGGGCGATCTCCGCGTAGCTCGCTCCCCGGATCTTGAGCGGAACCTCGTGGGCCCGATGACCGGCGAACAGGACGTGGGTGTGGGGGTCGACGAACCCCGGCACCACGACCCCTCCCTCGGCGTCGATGGTCGCGCCCCCTCGGCGGAGCCGAACGAGTCGGCGGAGGGTACTCTCGCGCCCGACGAAGACGAAGCGACCGTCCCGGACGGCGAGCGCGCCGCCGTCGATGATCCCGAGCTCTCCCATCCCCTTGCCGGTTCGCGGGACCGGACCGACGGACAGGGTGGCGAGTTCGCCGATGCCGGTGACGACGAGTTCGGCTCGGATCGTCGTCATAGGCGGAGCACGAGGTGGTCCATGAGGTCCCGGGCGACCCTAACGTTGGCGAACTCGCCCTTCGCCTCGGTCTCGAGAGGCTCGAGCTCCTTGTACCTCGAGGAGAAGTGCGTGAGGAACAGCGAGCCGACCTCCGCCTCGCGGGCGAGCTGAGCGGCCTGCCGGGCCGAGGAGTGCCCCCAGCGGTTCGCCTCCTCCTCGAGCTCGTTCGACACCGTCGCCTCGTGGATCAGGACGGTGGCGCCGCGGGCGAGCGAGCGGATCTCTTCGGAAGGAGCGCTGTCCCCCGAATAGACGACCGAGCGGCCCGGACGCGGGGGCCCCATGACGTCCCCGGGCTCCACGACCCGCCCCCCGACCCGGACCGATTCTCCGGCCTCCAAGTGGGAGAAGTCGGCGCCACGGATCCCGAGCCCCCGAGCCTTCTCGCCATCGAAGCGGCCGCGTTGCGGTCCCTCCTCGATCCGGTAGGCGAGGGAGGGGACGGGGTGAACGGCGCGGGAACTTCTCACCGTGTACCCCGCCAGCTCCACGCTCTCCCCGGCGTTGAGGGCGTGCACGTTCACCGGGAAGCGGAGCGTGAAGTAGCCGAGCTTGAGAACGCGCTCGATCATCTCGGGGGCGTCCGGGGGTCCGTAGATATCGAGGGGCTCGGAGCGCTGGTTGAGGCACATGCTCTGGATGAGTCCGGGAAGTCCCAGGAAATGGTCACCGTGAAAATGGGTCAAGAAGACCCTTCGGACCTTCATGAACGACGCCGAGGACTGGAAGAACTGCCGCTGCGTCCCCTCACCGCAGTCGAGCAGGATGAGCTCGCGCTCGGTGTCGAGGGCGATGGCGCTCGCGGAGCGCTCCTTGGTCGGCCAGGAGCCGGCGGTGCCGAGGAACGTGAGGCGCATCCTGCCGCGACACCCGGCGTCCAATATTAGCGGCCCCCCGGGGATCCGGTGCGGTCCACCGAATCCCCATGTAGCCCCCAAGGTTCGCGGCTTCGGATGGTGGATTGGGAGGCCGTCGAGCGTTTGCGTGCCCGCGGGTGGGAGTGGGAGCGCATCGCCGCCGACCCGAGCGTCGGCACCACCTCGGGGGAGACGCCTCGGGAAGCGGGCCGCAGCCTCCGGAAGGCGTACTATCGGCGGATCTCGGAGAGGGCGGGCACCGATCCGTCGACGGCCTCCTCCAAGACAGAAGCCCCGGTCGCGACCCGCTGGAAGCTCGCGCGGGTCGGTTACTTCGTCGCGCCGCTCTTCGGGATCTGGTTCCTCCTCGCCTGGCTGATCCCGTCCCCGGTGGGCGCCTACTTCAGCGCGATACCGGTCCTGGGGCTGCTCGCGGCGGTCGCGGCGTTCGTCCTGTTCTTCGGACTTCTTCGCTCCTCGGTGCGCTGGGACCGGACCTTCCGAACGACCCTCGTCCTCGGGATCGCCGCGGGCCTCGGGGTCTCCGGGACTCTCGGGGTGGTCGCCTTCGCCTCCGGGTGTCCTTTCCTCACCCCGGTCAGCTCCGGCGAGCCCCAGGGTTGGTTGAAGGTGGCGAACGCGCCGTGGCAGGAGAACGGGCTGCCGGTGGTCTTCTTCTACGGCTCTGCGGCATGCCCCTACTGCTCGGCCTCCAGCTGGGCGATCTCCATGGCGCTCGAGCGTCTCGGTTCGCTGCACGGGACGCTCTACGGCCACTCGTCGCTCACGGATACTCCCGCCAACATCCCCGAGGTCGTCCTGGCCGGAGCCACCTACCAGAGCGCGAACGCGAGCTTCGAGGTCGCGGAATCGACGAGCGAATCCCAGATCACCGCCCCCTCGGTGGGGGAGTGCATCGAGCAGGCCTACGCCAGCGCCTACGGCCATGGCGCGATCCCGTTCGTCGTCGTCAACGGGCAGTACGTCCATTCCGGAAGCCTGGTCGACCCGAACGCGATCCAAACGCTCACCCCGATCCAGGTCCAGGCAAGCCTCAACGTGTCGAACGGAGCCGCGTACAACGCGGTGAGTCCGGCGGCGTACCTCCTGATGGCGTTCATCGTGCACACGAACGGCGGGCGACCGGCGAGCCTGGCGATCGATCCGCACGTCGCCCCATGGTTGTCCCAGATTTCCTAGCGGCGAACGTGCGGAGCGGACTTTGGAGCGAGCGGCTCGGGCGCCCTCTGCGCCAAGGCCAGGTCGGTTTCAACTGGGTCCGGGGCGGAGGGAGCTCCGGGCCGATCGTTCCCAGCGCCGATAGACGCCAAGCGAGCGGCCGACGAGGAGGCCGACGCTCACTGAGAAGAGCGCATAGACCAGCCCGATCGCGACCTGCTGCCCTTCGGGCGGGTAGCCCCCGGGGGGAGCACCGAACTCGAGCGCGGCGGGAAACAGGGCGACTTCAAGGATCAGGCGGAGGAGGAAGGCGGCGAGGAAGAGGGCGGTAATCGAGAAGCCGATGCGGTACGACCCGCCTCCCGACGTGTCTCGCTCGACCGACGTCATCCGTTCGGCGATGGGGGTGAAGGCGACGGCGGAGCCGATGAGCACCCCCACATCCAGGACGGTGAGGTAGGGGAGCGCCCAAGGGGTCAGCAACACCTGCTCGAGCTCGCTCAGCGCCCAAAGGAACAGGATCACGGCGGGCAGGACGGCGAGCCGGGTGAGGGAGTACTGAACTCCCTTCGTCATCGCGTACGAGCGCCGAACGATCAGGAGGACGATCGCCAGTTGGATGGCGATCGCGAACAGTTCGGGAGAGCTGTAGCCCGCCATCGTTCGCCGGGTTCACGGGCCTGCGGAAATAGTCCCTTCGCACCAATCCGGACGACCTCTCCCCCGCCTCCGAGGGTACGCCCGGGGACGAAAGAGAGAGCCGGCGGGCTGCTACCTGGCCTGACCTCAACAGAAGGCCCCCGCTCCCGCCGCGTCCGGATCGGATCCCGACGGAGAGTAGCGGGAGAACGCGGGCGCTCTGCCATCCTATCGAGAGGGAAGGGTGGCAAGTCGGGTCGGGGAACCGGGCTCTCGGTCGCTGCGCGAGGCCTCTCACGCGCTCGCGATATCGCCTCGGGTCGCATCCCTGACCGCCGCTTCGAGCTACGGGCATCCACAACGCCGGCGAACCAGGTGAGAGCTTCACGGTCCCCCGGAGTCGCGGGCGGCGGGCTAGGCCCCAGCGGCAACTCTTTGGTAGGCTGGTGGAATGGGGTTCGGGATCAGCGGGAGGTCCCGCCCCCGCTGGGGTGGGTGGCCTTCGCGGCCGCGGCCTTGCGCTTCTCGTCCTCCGCGCCCACAAGGTCGTTCGCGTGGCGGATCTTGCGGACCGATTGGGCGAACGTCTTGAGGTGGTCGCCCCGGACGCCGAGCAGCATCTCGCCGTCGCCGATCCCCGTGAAGACCCTCGAGCCGATGCAGCCGACGGACATCGCGACCGCGGTCCCCTTGTTGAGCGTCGGCACGAGGGAGCACATCGGCCGGCCGTTCACCGGCACGCCGCCGGGAGCCGCCTCCATCGCGAGCATGATCGACTTCGCCTTGGCGAACATGAGCACGTTCGTCGGCTCCGTCGGGAGCGAGCCGAGCGGCCCGTAGGCGACGTAGCGCGGAGCCTTTTCGTTGCGCGGGATCTTCGCCTCGTCGCCGGGGGCGAGGTACCCTTCGCGCTGCATCATGCCGACCGTATCCATGAGGCGCTTACCGACGTCGCCTTCAGGAGCGATCCCGAGGACGAACGCCCCGATCTCGCACGCCTCGTGGTCCTTGAGGTCCACGTAGAACGGCTTCTTCTCGCCCTCGGCGAAGTACGTGCAGACGGACGGGGCGGTCCCGGCGTGCTTGGCGAGGCGGTGGGGCGGTTCATCGAGGTAGGAGATCTGGACCGGAGCACGGGTGAGCTCGAGGTCGGACATCAGGTGCTGCGCCAGGCTCGCCATCTCTTCGGTCATGGACGTGCGGTCGGCCAGTAGAGTGGCGTATAGATGGTTTACGATTGGGAACCATGCGAGCCGGCCCCAGCGTGGATTCCCCCGGGGC
>JAKIWY010000058.1 GCA_022749835.1 Thermoplasmata archaeon
GTCCTCATCTCCCCGACCGGTCCGATAGCGGGTATTCCGGGACGGGAGCGCATTCTCGGTCTCTCCGCACGCTCTCCAGAAGACACCCAGCTCGTCGGGGCACTCTACCTCCCCCCGGGCGACCGAAGCTCGAGCGCGGGTCTGACGCTCTTCTCAAGATCCCGACGCGCAGGCCCCCACTCTTCCTACCCCCGACCGAGGCCGGCGAGCCGCCGCAGTGAATTGAGCTGGGAGTCCTAGGGATCCGCCGACACCCATTAGGCATCCGCCTTCGCAGCGTGATGGTCGGTGGTCGGCAACCCGCGACGTGCAACAAGCTGGGCGCGCCGAGGCGCGCAGGCCCCGGAGCCGAATCGCTCTTCCGTCCCACCATCGCCAGAAGCCTTCGGGGGCCTGTTGGGGCACCGATGGAGGGCGATCCGATGCCCCAAGGGCGCTGAGGGATGATGGCGAGGCCCGGCACGACAGGACCGTCGACCGGATCCGCCTTGGGAACGAGCTTTTGGGCGGCGAACCTTGAGGGATTCTCGGTGAACGCGCCGGAGCCTCCTCCCGGAGTCACGTGAGCGTGCAATGACCCAGAAGTCAGGCGGGAGCCGCGGGTCCGCCGCGTAAGGTCCATCATGTCGAGTCCGGCCCGTGCCAAGCAACGTCGAACGGACGGCAGAGCGGACCGGAGCGTCCAACGCGAGCTCTCCTGCATGATCGAGGTCGACGGCGCGAGCTACTGCATCGATCCCGCAGGAGGGATCGCGGAGGCGCTCGGGAAGAAGTGGACCCTTCCCCTGATCGGGCTGCTCGGCAACCGGCCCAAGCACCGGTTCGGCGAGCTCCTCGGGGGCCTCGAAGGGGTCGGCTCCAAGGCGCTGGCCGACCGGTTGCACGACCTTCAGCGACTCGGACTCGTCTCGCGCGAGGTATTCGCCGAGGTACCCGCCCGCGTGGAGTATCGACTCACCGAGAGGGGTCTCGAGCTTCGGCGGGCGCTGGTTCCCCTCCTGGCGTGGGCGGCCCAGGAGGGATCCGGTCTTCGGACCCTTTCGCTGCGCTAAGCCTTCAGGGCGCCGGCGCGGCGACCTTCGCTCTGGCGGAGCGCTTGCGGGCGGCCCGCGGCTTCGGGGTCGACTCTTCCTCCGCGGCACTCTCTTCCGGAGGCGGGGCCATCTCCTGAAGGGGGGGTGGCATCGTCGCCTCGGCGGCCGCCTGCACCGGGTCGACGGGCGGCTCGATCGGGGGCGGCGCGCTCGCGCTCTCGGACGGCGCCGGCGGGGGTGGCATGGGGGCGCTCGGGGTCTGCCCGGGAGTGGAATACCATGACGTGGACGGTGGCGTCGGGGAGACATTCGGCGTTGCGGCCACCGGCGACGGCGCGGTCGGCGCCGGCGGGGCCGGTGGGGTGGCTGCCGTCGCAGGAGCGGTCTGGGTCGCGGGGGGCTCGGCGGGAGCCGGGGCCGGCGGCTTGGCGGTGGGCTTCGTGCTGATCGGGATGAACTCGCCCGGTCGCCAGCTCGCCGGTGCATGGAGGATGGATAGGTCGCGCAGGAAGAGGTCGGCATGGCCGCAGGCCCGGCAGACTCGGGTCCCGAGCGGGATCTCGCCGCGGCTCCTCAGCGACAGCGTGCCGGCCCCGTTCGTGCCGGTCTTGAGCTCGTTCGCCCACACGAAGTCGCCCGCCCCGCAGTTGCTGCAAATCGGCGCCACGGTAGCTCTCCCGAGGCTACTTTCAGGCGACCGCGGGGAGTTATACTTTCGCTTCGCTCGAGAAACCGCCCCAGAGCTCCCCGGGCCGGTTTCGGGCCCTTCCCCGGCGAAACGCCCATCTGCCCTGTGCGAGTAGGTCCGGCACCGATGACCGACCCCCTGTTCGCCCGCCTGACCGTCACCCTGGACGGCTCTGAGTTCGCCGAGCGGGCGCTCACCGTCGCGATCGATCTCGCCCGACGCTACGCGGCGAGCCTTAGCGTGCTCGCCGTCGCGCCCATAGTCCCGGTCTACCCGACCGCCACGGAGCCGTGGGTACCGACGACCGCCGGGCCCAGCGAGGTCGCCTTCTACCGCAAGGTCGTCGACGCCGCGGTCGCCCGAGCGAAGAAGGAGGGCGTCGGCCCCGTCACCGGTATCTGTCTAGAGGGGGTGGTGACCGACGAGATCCTCATGGAGCTCGAGCGCCACCCGACGGACCTGTTGGTCATGGGTTCCCGCGGGCTCTCCTCCGCGCGCCGGCTCCTGCTCGGCAGCGTCTCGGACGCGGTGCTTCACCACGTGAAATGTGCGGTGCTGATCGTACGGCCCGCCGGCGACTAGCGCGGGGCTCGGACGATGATCGACAGGCGCGTGGGTACGGGAAGCTTGTGCGACGCCTTGCGGAGCGCCTCCTTGGCGTGGTCCACGTTCTCGGGCGTCGTGTAGACCGTCAACAGCTCGGCGCCGATCTGGGCGCGCACGGCGTGGGAGACCGGCTTTCCGAAAGCCCCGCGCATCCCCGACGAGATACGGTCGGCGCCGGCGCCCATCGCCATCTTGTGCTCGCGCAAGATCTGGTGCGGGTAGCGGCGAACCTTGAGGTGGTACATGTTCGGGGCGTTCTTTTCGAGGACCCGGACCGCGCTCACGCGAGCCGCCTCGAGGGCGATATCCCGCACCTGGGCCGCCTCCTCTCCGCAGAGCGTCAGGGAGACGGGGAAGTCGGTGCGCAGGTTCCCGGTGTCGAACTGGGTGACTCGGCAGGTCGGGATGCCGCCCATGTACTCCTGACGGGTGTACACCTGGCCCTCGATCTCCCGGTACATCCGGCTCGGCTTTCGGGTCATGGGAGAGCGGCCGAGCCGGGCGCTGTTTATGACGCTTGTCCTGCGGCGGGCGAGCGGCCGCGAACCGAGACGCCACGAGCTCCGGACCGGGCGGCCCCCAGAAGCAGCGCGGGCAGGCGTCGGCGTTCGAGCCGGCGCAGGAGCCGGCGACGAGCCTGGCCGTTCGCGGCGACGGCGAAGAGGCTCTCGCCAAACATCGCCTGGGCGACGCGGATGCCGGGCCCGCGCAGCCCACGGATCACCCGGTGGACCCGGGGCGACCCCAGGGAGAGCTCGTCCGTGAACCGCTCGGCCTCCATCAGGAACCTTCCGGGGGTGAGCGAACGGCCCAGCTGGGCGAGCGCGGGCGTGGCCGCATCGCGGACCCGCTCGAGAAGCGCGTCGTCCGACAGCGGACCGACGGAGGGGATCGGTGGGCCGAGCACGGCGACGACGATCGGGAGCGGGAACGGACGGTGTTCGACGCTCCCCCAGGGAGGCACGCCCGGCCGGCGTCGCAGCTCGAGCCCTCCGCCGAGGATCGAAGCGACGCCACCGAGCCCTCCCCGGCCGTAGAGGTCGGCGAGGTGCGCCGTGCCGACGGCGATCCCGCGCTCCACCCCCAGGAGCCGGGCGACGGCGAGCGCCGTCGCCGTCGCTCCCGCGGCGCTCATCCCGAACCCTTGGCCGACGGGGAGCTCGTGGCGAAGCTCCACCTCGATCGAGGCGTTTCGACCTCGGAGGAGTCGCCGGGCGACCTCCTCGGAGATGGGGAGCGGGTCGGCGACGTCCGAGGTGAACGCGATCGCGCGCCGACGCGCCGGCCCAAGCCGGGCGATGGCGTAGACACCGGCGTCGAGCACGACGCCCGCTCCGGTCGAGCCGCGAGCGCGCGGGTCGCGCGCGGAAAGTTCGGGCGAGAAAATCCCACTCACGTGCGCCGGAGCGAACGCGCTCGCCGACCGGATCGCTCGTCGGACCGATGATATCCGTCTCACTTGCGCGCTCCGGCGCTTGTCGAATGACCACTGCTTATATGGCGCGACTGTTTGACGCCCCTTGCAATCGCGGGCTCTACCCGGGAAAGGAGAAACTCAGCGAAATGAGCGAGCCGGACGTGCCTGCGGCGCCTCAAGACAACTTCGACCGGGTCAACTTCCTCGAGCTGAGGAACACCCAGCTCGCCGAGGCGGTCAAGCGTGTCGAGAGCGAGCGCCACTACATGGAGGCGGAGATCCTTAGGCTGCAGCGCGAGGTCAAGCGGCTCAAGACCGAACTCGACCGGCTCCGCTACCCGCCCCTCATCGTCGGGAGCGTCCGGGACGTGCTCACCGACGGGCGCGTCGTCGTGAAGTCGTCGACCGGTCCCGATTTCGTCGTCAACTCGGCCGAGACGGTCGAGCACGAGAAGATGACCGTGGGCTCGCGTGTCGCGCTCAACAAGCAGACGCTCGCGGTCATGGGCGTCCTTCCGGCGTCGCTCGACCCGCTGGTCGCGGCGAGCGAGATCGTCGACAAGCCCAGCATCACCTACGCGGACATCGGCGGCCTCGACGAGCAGGTCCGGGAGATCCGGGAAGCGGTCGAGTACCCGCTCCTGCGCACGGAACTCTACAAGAAGGTCGGCGTCGACCCGCCGAAGGGCGTTCTCCTGATCGGCTCCCCGGGAACCGGGAAGACGATGATCGCCAAGGCGGTCGCCCACCACACGAAGGCGACGTTCGTCCGCCTTGTGGGCAGCGAGCTCGTCCAGAAGTACATCGGCGAGGGGGCGCGCCTCGTGCGCGAGCTCTTCCAGCTGGCCCGCGACAAGGCGCCGACGATCATCTTCATCGACGAGGTCGACTCGATCGGGGCGAAGCGCCTGGAGGCGGCGACCAGCGGGGACCGCGAGGTCCAGCGCACGCTCATGCAGCTGCTCGCCGAGATGGACGGTTTTGAGCCGCTGGCCAACGTGAAGATCATCGCCGCCACCAACCGGCCGGATATCCTGGACGAGGCGCTCCTTCGCCCGGGCCGCTTCGACCGGATCATCGAGGTCCCCGCCCCGACCTTCCCGGGCCGCGTGGAGATCTTCAAGATCCACACCCGCGGCATGGCGATCAAGGACACGGTGGATTTCGAGCTCCTCGCGAACGGCTGCGAGGGCGCCACCGGCGCCGACATCAAGGCGATCTGCACGGAGGCCGGCATGTGGGCGATCCGCGAGGAGCGCGACCACGTGGTGGCCGCCGACTTCGAGCGGGCGATCGAGAAGGTCATCGGTGAAGAGGAGCTCCGCAAGGAGTCCGTCACCATGTTCGCCTGAAGCCGGACCGCTGGGCTCCTAGAAGGAGCGAACGTCCCCGAGCGCTAGGCCAGCGTAAGCGTCGTGACGACCGTCTTCCCGACGATCCGGCTCCCGCCGGTCGCGGAGAGGTCGGCGAGGAGTGCGACCTCGTTCCAGGTGGCGGCGAGCGGCCGGTCGGCCCTCAGCGTCATCGCGTCGCCCTTGAGCGCCTCGACCTTCGCCGGGACGAACTGGAGTCCGAGGAGGAGCTGCACGGACGCCCCCTCCGAAAGTCGTCCCCGGTAGTAGGGGCTCAGGACGGTCGACTTGCATTCGAGCTTCGCGCCGACGGAGAGGCCGCCCTCGGGGGCGAGCAGCTGCCCGCGGCTCAGCTCCTCGGCTTCCACGCCCTTCAGAGCGAGGCCGACCCGCTCGCCGGTCGCTGCCTCCCTCACGTCGACGTCGTGGACCTGGATCGAGCGGACCTCGACGACGTGCTCGGTCGGGAAAAGGCGCATCTTCGCGTGCGCCTTCAACTTCCCCTGGCGCACGACGGCGAGAGCGACCGCGCCGACCCCTTTCACGGGGAAGGCGTGGTCGATCCGGACGATCGGAAACCCGTCCCTCGGCGAGGCGGTGTACCCCGGGATCGCCTCGCGCAAGGTCGGCACATCGAGGGGGGGAAGCGGGGACCTCTCGAAGCGCGTCCCCTTGAGCGCCCGCCGAAGCTCCTCCTCCCCGACGCCGCTGCCCCGATAGAGGTCGACGGGAAGGTCGAAGAGGGCGAGGGCCGCGATCGTCTCCCCCACCTCCCGATTGAGCGCGGGGACGCTGAGCAGCGCCCGGTCGGCCATGGCGATCGCGTAGAGGAGCGGGGCGAGCTTCTCCGGGAACTGGGTCGGCTCGACGATCGTCGCCGCGTGGCCGTCGCGCACCAGGTTGTAGAGGGTGACGTCGCTAGCGGTCCCCTTCTTCCCGAGCTGGGGCGCTAGCTCTTTCGAGCCGAGCGCGGCCAGAGTGATCGACGCCATGGGTGTTCGCCTCCCGCTAACTCGCCGCCGGCTTCGGGGTCGTCACGACGAGCACGACGCTGCCGCCATCGACCTGGACGCTCACATCGTCCCCGTCGTGGACGCCGCCGGAGAGGAGCTTGACGGTGAGCGGGTCGACCACGAGCCGTTGCAGCGTGCGCTTCAGCGGCCGGGCCCCGAACTGGGGGTCGAACCCCTGCTCGGCGATCAGGCGTCGGGCCGCCGGGGTCGTCCGCACGGTGATCCGGCGCTCCTTCAGCCGGGACTGGACGAGCGCCAGCTGGAGATCGACGATCTCCCCGAGCTCCTTTTCGCTCAGGCTGTGGAAGATGACGATGTCGTCCAGCCGATTGAGGAACTCCGGACGGAAGTACGTGCGCAGCGCTTCCCCGATCACCTTGCGGCGGCTCTCGTCGTCCTTCGCCTCCCTCAGGAGGTCGGTGCCGAGGTTGCTCGTCATGATGACGAGCGTGTTGCGAAAATCGACCGTGCGTCCCTGCCCGTCCGTGAGCCGCCCCTCGTCCAGGAGCTGCAACAGGACGTTCACGACGTCCGGGTGGGCCTTCTCGACCTCGTCGAACAGGATGACCGTGTACGGGCGGGTCCGCACCGCCTCGGTGAGCTGGCCGCCCTCCTCATAGCCGACGTAGCCCGGGGGCGCGCCGATCAGCCGCGCGACGGTGTGCTTCTCCATGTACTCGCTCATGTCGACCCGCACGAGCGCCTTGTCGGAGTGGAAGAGGAACTGGGCCAGCGCTTTCGCCAGCTCGGTCTTGCCGACTCCGGTCGGCCCGATGAACAGGAAGGCGCCCATCGGCCGGTTCGGGTCGGAGAGGCCGGAGCGCGAGCGCATCACCGCGGAGGAGACGGCGCGCACCGCCTCGTCCTGCCCGATGACCCGCTTTCGAAGCTCCTCGTCCATCCCGAGCAGGCGATGGGTCTCCCCCTCGAGCATGCGCGAGACGGGAACGCCGCTCCACTTCGAGATCACCTGGGCGATGTCCTCGACATCGACCTCTTCCCGCAAGAGGGACTCTGAGTCCGCGGGCTTGAGGGACTTCGTCCTCACCTCGACCTTCTTCTGGAGGTCGGGGACCGTCCCGTAGCGGAGCCGGGCCGCCGCCTCGAGGTTCCCCGAGCGCTCGGCCTCCTCCTCCTCGGCCTTCGCCGCCTCGAGCTTCTCGCGAAGGTCCCGCAGCCCCTGGACCTGCTCGCGCTCGCGCTTCCATCGGGCGTTGAGCCCGCTCTCCCTCTCCCGAAGGCCCGCGAGCTCTTTTTCGATCTTGCTGAGACGCTCCTTCGAGAGCGCATCGGTCTCCTTCGTGAGCGCGGTCCGCTCGATCTCGAGCTGCCGGACCCGCCGGGTGAGCTGGTCGAGCTCGGGAGGGCGTGAATCGAGGGCGAGGCGGACCATCGAGGCCGCCTCGTCCATCGCGTCGATCGCCTTGTCCGGCAGATGGCGGTCGTGGATGTAGCGGGCGCTCAAGGTCGCGGCGGCGACGAGCGCGGTGTCGTGGATCTCGACGCCATGGTGGAGCTGGTAGCGTTCCTTGAGCCCGCGAAGGATCGAGATCGTGTCCTCGACGCTCGGCTCGGTGACGAGGATCGGCTGGAAACGGCGCTCGAGGGCGGCGTCCTTCTCGATGTACTTGCGGTACTCCTGGATCGTCGTCGCCCCGATGCAGTGCAGCGTGCCCCGGGCCAGCGCCGGTTTGAGGAGGTTCGACGCGTCCATGGCGCCGCCCTCCGCCGCTCCCGCGTGGACCAGCGTGTGGAGCTCGTCGATGAACAGGATCACCTTGCCCTCGGTCCGCTCGACCTCGTTCAACACCGCCTTGACGCGCTCCTCGAACTCGCCGCGGAACTTGGCTCCCGCGAGCAGCGCGCCGAGATCGAGGGTGATGACCTTGCGGTCCCGCAACGAGTCCGGCACATCGCGGGCCGCGACGCGCTGGGCGAGCCCCTCGACCACCGCGGTCTTCCCGACGCCGGGTTCGCCGATCAGCACCGGGTTGTTCTTCGTGCGGCGCGAGAGGATCTGGATCACCCGGCGGATCTCGTCGTCGCGGCCGATGACCGGGTCGAGCTTGCGGTTGCGGGCGAGCTGCGTCAGGTCCCGGCCGTACTTCTCGAGGGTCCGGTACTCCGCCTCCTCGGTGCGGCTCTCGACCTTGCGGCCCTGGCCCCTTAGCACCTTGAGCTCGGCCTCGACCTGCTGGCGACGGACCCCGAACTCCTCGA
>JAKIWY010000059.1 GCA_022749835.1 Thermoplasmata archaeon
CCGACGGCAGCTTGGACGGCCTCGACGGCTGCCCTCTGCGGGGGAAACTGGCAGCCGTAGGCAGCCGTCCGGCCACCGCTAAGGGGTGTGTGTCAGTGAACGCCCTGTCCCTCCGAACGGTCGTCGTCGGGGGGCACCTCGATCCCCCACCCAACCGTCCTCAGCGCGCTCCGTCGCTTGAGCTCGCCCCTGCCGCGCTAGGAAGACAAACTCGGGCTGCTTCGGGAGGACGTTGCGGGATGGCTCAACACGGGCAGTCGGCGAGCCTTGCCGGCCCTTCGGATCGATTCTGGAGATGATGTGTCGGCGCGATCTCTTGCGGGATGGCAGGGGAACTCCTCCCGACTCTCGAGGCTGTGAGCGCAGAGGGCGGCTCTCCAACTTCGCCAGGGGGGTACTTTGCCGGAGGCTGCTCACCGGCGTGGGGGGACCTTATCGAGGGTCTTCGAAAACGGGGGGATGGACCGCTTTGCGACGCGACTCGTTGGGCAGTTCGCTCCGCCGGTCCCGTCCGGAGGGGACTGACCCACCTCACCTCGGGTGTCCGCACACTCCGCGATCTGTTCAGCAAACCGTCTTAAGAACGGCTCTGGCTCCCCGACGGCACCAACCGTAATGACCGAGCCGGGTGGGCGACGGGTACCGATGAGACCTGAGGGGAATCCTCTACCATTGACTCGAGGGCTGCTCTGCACGCTCGGCCCCAGTTCCCTGAACGAGCGCGTGATCGCCCAGCTGGACGAGGCGGGAGCCACCCTCTTCCGGATCAACATGTCGCACACGGACGTCGGGGAACTCGAGCGAATCCTCCGGTACATCCAGAAGTGCACGAAGGTGCCCATCTCGATCGATACGGAGGGCGCGCGGCTGCGGACCGGCCTCATGGGCGACGGGGTGTCGGTGGTCGAGGGAGGCAAGGTTCACCTCGTCCCTGAGGCATTTTGGGGGGACGCTTTCACCATTCCGATTACCCCGGGGGACGCGATCGGTCAGCTGAAACCCGGGGCGCGAGTGAGCATCGATTTCGACGCGGTGATCCTGCGGGTCGACGAGGTCCGTGACGGGAGCGCCGTCGCCACGATCCTTACCGGTGGTCAGATCGGCACCCGCAAGGCCGTCACGGCGTTCCCCTCGCCCGCGCTCCCGACGTTCTCGCCGAAGGACCTGCAGGCCACCCAGATTGCGCTGAAGAACGGCGTCCGGGAATTCTCCCTGTCGTTCTGCGAGCACGGGGACGACGTCCGCCATTTCCGAGAGATGGTCGGCCGGGGCAGCACGATCGTGGCGAAGATCGAGAGCCGGGAAGGTGTCCGGAACCTGGAAGGGATCCTGGCGGCGACGGACCGACTCCTCATCGACCGGGGCGACCTCTCTCGCGAGGTCCGGGTCGAGGGCATCCCGCTCCTCCAGAAGGCGATCATCCGCATGGCGACGGCGCGGAAGATCCCGGTCTACGTTGCGACGAACCTGCTGGAATCCATGGTCACCCGACGTGTCCCTACCCGCGCGGAGGTGAACGATGTGATCAACACCTTGATGGACGGGGCGGCCGGCCTCGTGCTCGCGGCGGAGACCGCCATCGGCAAGCATCCCATCGAGGCGGTTCGCATGATGGCGGCGTTGATGAGGGAGTATGAACGGTCCCTGGAGGGATCCCAGCTCGAAGACCTTCTGGGAGATCACCCTCTCGAGTTGTTCTCGAAGGCCAACCCCCGGCCCGGGCCTAGCGGCGACGGCGGAATTTGAGCGCGAGACCGGGATAGCTTGGCGCACCGGGGCCGGGGCTCGGTTCCCTTCCCTTGCGTGATGGGTCGAAGGGCGCCGATCTTCCCGGCGCCCAGTAGCGCTCCGAGGGAGGAGGCGAACGCGCAACACACGCGACCTTCGGTTCGCCGGGTCCGAGCCGGCGAGCCGCACCACCTACCGGAAGGCCTCCGTGACGATCCTGAGGTGGCTTCGCGCGCCTCCCCTCGGAGAACCATCTGGGGCACGCTCCAGTATCTCGCCCCTTGGGTCGAGCTCGTGACTCGGAGCCTCCCCCTCCCCGAGGAGAACCTGGCCCACCTCGCCGTTGGAACCCATGCACGCGGCCGGCGCTATGGAACTGGCCGCGATTCTGGGGTGAAATAAGCGCTCGTGAGGTTTAATCATCGACGGTAGGTTCCTCGAGGAAGGCACTCATCGATGGTGTGGGGACGGTCCTGCCCCGGAGCGGCTTGGCGGATAGGGGGTCTGTGGGCGACAGGAGT
Source organism: Thermoplasmata archaeon (assembly GCA_022749835.1). GTDB lineage: Archaea > Thermoplasmatota > Thermoplasmata > Lutacidiplasmatales > UBA184 > Lutacidiplasma. Next base: position 2,250 of record JAKIWY010000059.1, read on the forward strand.
CGCGGTGCTCTTGCTCGCCGGGGGCGGCCCGATATCGTTGCACCCGGTGGCGGACCCGGCGAGGTCTGCCCTGCCGGCCCAGGGCCTTCCCCTATCGGGGGCGGCAGGCCTGGGTCCCGTCGACCACGCCGGAGGCCCGTCGATCCCGCCGACAACTTCGAGCCTCCCCTCCGCGCCTGCGGGAGTCGATTGCTCGAAGTATCACCCCTCGGACCTACTTCCCGGCCGTTTGCGCGAGCGTCAGATCGACCTCGAATGTTCTGCGGCCGCGCTCGCCGCGTCCCGATCCCATGCCTCCGCGATGACTCCGGGGGCTCCCCGACCCCAAGTGACACCGCCCGTGTTCGGCCTCTACAACATGCAGATCGCCTACGACTCGTACGACGGCTACGTACTGCTTCTTGGGGCGACCGGAGGATCCGGTGCAAAGAACGGGACCGAGACCTGGTCGTTCCACGCGGGGAACTGGACCAGGCTCTATCCGACCTCCTTCCCCGAGAGCTGCGTCGGCTCCTCGATGGCCTACGATGAGTTCGACAGCTATGTCGTCTACCTCGGGGGTGCGAATCTGGGCTACGGGGGCAACTGCAGCTCGGCCGGAGAGACGTGGAGCTATCGCGGCGGCAGCTGGTCGCAGCTCACCCCGAACGCCTCCCCACCGGCCCGTCAGGCGGCCGCGTTCACGAACGACTCCGCGGACGGGTACTTGCTCCTGTTCGGAGGGATGGCGACCGCCTGCGGCGGCTTCTGCAACGACAGCTGGACGTTCGTCTCCGGCAACTGGAGCGAGATCTACCCGACGACTTCGCCGAGCCCCCGCTCCGGGGCGGGAATGACCTACGACGCAGCTGCCGGCTTCGTCCTGCTGTTCGGCGGCAGCGCGAGCACGGGGTGTCCCTTGGACGATCCCTACTGCACCCTTACGGACACATGGGAGTTCCAGGCCGGCGTTTGGACCCAGCTCTCCCCGGTAGGATACACACCGCCGGAGCCGTTCGATGACGGACTCGTCTACGACGCGGTCGACCAGTACGCCCTGTACACGGTGGCCGACGACAACAACACGATGGCTCCCGAGCTCTACTGGGCCTTCCAGGGAGGGAACTGGACGGATCTCGCCGGTTTCATCGCCCCGAGGCCGTCCCACGCTCGGCTCTCGAGCGGCCCGCGACCGATCGAACGGTTCGGCGAAGCTCTCGCCTACGATTGGAACGACGGGTACGCGCTGTTGTTCGGGGGGTCGGATCTCCGCTTCAACCCGATGAACGACACGTGGGCCTTCCATGCCGGCAACTGGACGAACCTCACCAACTACTCGGCCCCCCCGCCATCCCATGACCTGTTCAATGTGACCTTCCGGGAGAGCGGCCTACCGGTGGGAGTCTCTTGGAGCGTCTCCTTCGGAAACCTGTCGGCGCAGTCGACCTGGGTGTCTAACACCTCTACAATCCTCGTGGAGAACCTATTCAACGGAACCTACGGGTTCGTCTTCGGCAACGTCTCCGGCTACACCGCACATCCGTCGTCCGGGGTCGCCGTCGTCTCCGGCGTCGACCTCGCCATCGGCGTGACGTTCTCGCCGGTGACGGCCGCGGGGGAGTACACGGTGACCTTCAACGAGACCGGCTTGCCGGTCGGCACCTCGTGGAGCGTGGAACTCAGAGGACAGGCGTACTCCTCTTCCACGAAGCAGGTGATCGTGCCGCTCCTCCCGGGATCGTATCCGTTCGTGGTGAACCAAGTCTCGGGATTCTCGGTCCGGCCGAACGCGACGACGGTGACCATCCTCGACGCCAACGTCTCGGTCGGCGTAAGGTTCGTCCCGGATTTCACGGTCACCTTCGAGGAGCAGGGACTGCCGAACGGTACGGTATGGTGGGTGGCGTTGGGGTCCCTGCAGGGTTCGACGGGCGGCTCCGCAATCGCCTTCGGCTTGGCCGAGGGCACGTACAACTTCACCGTCTCCACGGCCCCGCAGTACTCTGCATCCCCCGGCACGGGTTCCCTTCAGCTCATCAGCGACCTCACCGTCTTAGTCGTATTCTCCACCCCCTCCAACGCCTCGTATGATCTGACTTTCGTGGAGTCCGGGCTTCCGTCGGGGACGAGCTGGTCCGTCACCGTCGACGGGACGACCGTCATCGGGTCGGGGAGCACCCTCGGGGTTCAGGTCCACGCTGGGGCGCATGCGTTCCAGGTCGGCACGGTGACGGGGTTCTCCTCGGTGCCGTATTCCGGTGTCGCCGAGGTGAACAGCTCTTCCGAGATCGTCCCCGTAGCGTTCTCGTCGGTGGGCGGCCCCGGCTCCGGCCCGGGTGCCAGTGGGGGAACACCGGATGTTGCGCTCCTCACCGGGACCGTGATCGCCGCGGCCGCCGTTGGGGCCGTCCTCGGTGTCGCACTCACGATGAAATTTGGGGGGCGCCGCCCTCCGGCCTCGCCGCCATCCCGATGAGCGCCCTGTGAGACCCCTAAACTCCTCGGCCGTCGGACAGCCCCGTCCATCGCCCCCTCGGCGAAAGACGCTGCCAGATCGACGTGAGGCGAAGCCGTGACCCCCAAAGGAACACCGGCACCCCAACTATCCTCCCCCCGATCCCCGCACAGATCCGCCTCTCGTACCCATTCGGGCGGCGGGGTGGCGTTCGGCTAGTCTGGTCGGGAGGGTGCGCAGCCCACGTTGTCCGTTGGGGCATGTTGGTCAGAACCCCTCTGGCCCCCGAACGGTAGTGAGTGGGGTCCCGAGTTGTTCCACGATCCATCCCACAAGCTTCGAGCCGCGGGTCGCTCGGGTCAAGCCACCGGTAACGGAGGCGTCAGGGGCATCGCACGAAACCCCGGAAGGAGCGCGATGGTTAGGCTGCAACACAGCGGCGCCGGCCCAGGTGACTTCAACCCTCCAAGCGCGGCGCCGGGCCTCCCATCTCCGTCCTCGGGCGTGCACCGTAGGGCCGACGGCCAAATACGTCCAAGGGCTGACGGAGACCTGGGGCGGCATTTGCCCGTTGACATGCCCGGGGGATCTCTGTCGGTCTCGAATTGGACCCGGCGACTCTCGTCGGCCACCGTGCTCGGGCTGGTCACGGTCCTCTTCGTCTCTGCGCTCCCGAGCGTCGCAGGTTCTCAGGGATTACCTGCGGCGCTCCATGGGGGGATTAGCTCGGGTCCCGTGCCGTTGCGGCAGACAGGAACCACGGCGGTCGGCGCCGGCGCGAACGGACCGAGCGACGCCTCTCCGCACCCGCGGACGGCATTGGCCACCATCAACGGGACGTTGAGCGGCTACGGCCACCCGCTGGTGGCGATCGCGGGCGCCAACGTGACGCTCGTCAAGTACGTCTGTCCGACGTTTCCGAGCGAGTCGTCCTGCGCCTACGTCAACAGCACGACGACCGACGCCAACGGGAGCTTCGCCCTCCAGGAGCCGGTCGGGGTCTACTTCCTCTTCTCGCACAACACCTCCTCATGGGGAGGGGACTGGCTGAAGGTCAACCTCCTCGCCTCGGGCTTTACCGCCGACCTTCTCGTCTACCCGGAGGTGCCGTATGGCAACGCCACCTTCCACCTACCGGCCTGGTCGAACCTCGCGGCCTACGCATCGAACTGTAACGCCCAGGGACCCTGCGGCGTCGGGGTGTACGGTACCTAGGTCCCGCTATTGTCGTGGACGAGCGACGGCGCCTACTACGTGAACTCGACCGGAGAGCTCGTGTTCTACTCGTTCGCGAACTCGAGCGTCCGGGGGGTCGCCCACTGGCTTCCGTTGTACGACGACATCATGAATTACCAAGGGATCGAGAACACCGAGTGGATCACCGCCGACGGGGCGTACGTCTACGAGTTCGGCTGCCACGCGGCGTGCCAGCCGTCTTCGGGGAGCGCCGCGATCGTACTCTACGCGGTCAACACGAGCACGGGCCGCACCTTCGAGCACAACTTCACCGGGGTCTCCCAGTCCGACTTTGCGACCAACGCGGAGGTCCAGATGATCGGGGAGGACGGGAACGCGTCGATCGCCGCGCTCATCACGGCCGCCGGCGAGGTGATCGGCTACAACATCTGGAACCAGACCCAGTGGACCCTGGCGAACATTCCCTACTTCGAGGCGAACAACATCTACTGGGTCCCTTCGCTCAACTCGTTCATCAACGTCGAGGCCCAGGGGTCCTACGGGGATGGGGTCTCCCAGCTTCGGCTCACCGGGCCGGCCCCCGGCACAAAGCTTTCGACCGTCTACTCGGGGACGTTCTCGACCGGTTTTCCCGTGAACGGGGTCGACGGCCTTTACGTCAACGTCACCTCGCATGAGATCTTCGTCACCGAGGCGACGGGCGGAAAACTGCACACCGAGTGGCTGCCCTACAACGCCTCCGGCGTCGTTACGGGGATCGGGGGCAGTTACCCGGGGTTCGGCCTCGGGGTCTGGCCGAACGACACCGCCGTCCCGAACGCGTGGTCCTCCGAGCACCGGCCGCTGCTCACTTCCGACGGACCGATGCTGATGGGAATCTGGAACGGCGCCTTCTCGAACGATTCGTGGCTTTTCGAACCGTCGACGGGAAGCTACCTAGAACCCAACGTAACTCTCGGCTTCCCCGGCACCAGTGCCTACCGCGAGCACGGCGAATCCCCGGCGGCGGTCGAGAACCTGTTCCTGAACACGAGCTACGAGATCGTCACGGAATCGGTGAACTGCCGGACGAGCGGCACGAGCTGCCCGATCCGGGGCACGAGCACCGGCTCGCTCCCCGGAACCATCTGGTGGACCTGGCGGCTCGGCCTGCCGAAGTTCCCTTATCCCGCGTCGGCCGACACCCCGGAGGCCCTGCCGCCGGGCGACTCCAATCTTTCTGCGACCAACACCAGCCACTCGGTGACGCTCCACTGGGGGCGCCCGTCCTCCGAGGGGTACCCGGTGCTGAACTACACGCTATTCTGGAGCGTCGGGTCGGGACCGTTCAACCACAGCGAAAGCCTCTGGGCGCAGAACTCGAGCTTCACCGTCTCAGGCCTCGACCCCCTCACCCCGATAACCTTCAAGCTCGTTACATGGAACCTGCACTGGCGAAACAATGGCAGTACGCTGGCGACCTCGGCGGGGTCGAACGTCCCTCCCCTGTCGATCTCACCCTTGTCCGTTCAGCCGAGGTCCTCCGAGGTCGGAGCCCTTCTGCGCCTCAACCTCACGGTGGCGGGAGGGTACGTCCCCTACACGATCCGCTACACGGGTCTGCCTAGCGGCTGCACGAGCGTCAACTTCTCCTCCTTGAGCTGCCGACCTGATCAGGCCGGGCAGTTCACCGTGAACGCGAGCGTCGCCGACGCGAAAGGGGCCGAGCAGTTCGTGACGAAGGCCATCCTGGTGGCTCCCCCTCTACGGGTCACCGAGCAAGAGGGTCCGGCATCGAGCGTGGACGTCGGGGTCCCGGTCTGGTTCAACGCGACCGTCTCCGGTGGGGTCTCCCCCGTCTCGATCTCCTACACGGGACTGCCCGGCGGATGCACGAGCTCCAACTCGACGAACCTGAGCTGCGTGCCAGCCGTCCCAGCGACCGTCACGGTAACGGTCGCCGTGAGCGACGCAGCCGGGGGAGAGGCCGAGTCGAACGCCACGATGGCCGTCCAGCCCCCGCCGAACATCACCGCCTTCACCGTGACCCCTCGGCAGGTGCCGATCGGCTCCGAGGTCTCCTTCGCCCTCGCCTTTTCCGGAGGGACAGCTCCGTATCGCGTCGACTATTCGGGGCTGCCCTCCCCCTGCGCGGCCGTGGCGGAGAACGCGACCCTGTTCCCTTGCACGCCCTCGGTGTTCGGATCGTTCCCCACCGTGGCGACCGTGACGGACGCGTATGGCCTCACGTCGAGCGCCACGGTGACCCTCTCCGTCGCCCCTGCC
>JAKIWY010000006.1 GCA_022749835.1 Thermoplasmata archaeon
GAATCGTGGAAGGCCATCGAGAAGGCTTCGATTAACTATCTACGAGGCTATGTCTGAACTGTGAGGGCGCCCCTCAGCCTGTCCTAGCCGCTGGCTCCAGATCCGTCCAACCACGCCCCTACTTAGGTTACTTATCTTCGAGTGACCTGCTTGTCCTTGTTGCCCGATACTTCCCCGACCTCATCATTCATCGGATCTGCCAAGTCGGACCCTGCGGTTTGGGCGTCGCTCACTGGTGCGGCTCGAGCCCTTGGGGATACCGGCCATTTGAATGGCCAGGGGTTCCTGTGTCAGGGCTTCCCGACTTCCAATCGATCTCCTTTCACGACGGTATGGAAGCTGTTTCGCCTCGCTGCAAACGGGCATCTGATTGACGCTCCACCTATACCGAAAGCTGGGCTGAAGCCGTCCACGACGGCACGCTTTCTAGACCAGGCTTACACCGATCTCGCGGTCTGGGACCTACTCTCCCGCGAGGGCGGCCGAGCCCGATTGACCTTGTTAGGGCGCGTCTTTCTGGAGACGTATAGCCCAGATGACTTGGTCGACGGCGAGCCTGAAGGGAACGCCCTGACCAGGTTCAACTTCCGTTTCTTCAAGATTATCGAGCAGTACGCATTTGAGCGTCCACCGGACGTCTGGCGAGCTGCGAAACAGCAGGCCGACCGCATGGTCGAGTTCGCAGCAGATAGGTGGCCGGGAGAAGACCTGACCCGGTCTCACGTCGCTCTGCTGGACTTCCTCAGTTGTAGCACTCTGAAGACCAGGGGACCGGTCGCGGTCAACATCCTTCGATGGCGTGAAGCATGGGCGAACTCGTCAACGGTGCGCGATTGGACTGCGGTCGCAGATGAGCTCTTCCGGGTCGAAGGGAGGCTCGATGACCAAGATGGTCGCCTCCTGGCGCCGTTGCTTTGGAGGTACTTCAAGAGCGACGAGAAAGGCAGCCCCCGGATAATCGGCCAGACCTACGACGTATTCCGCTACCTACTGAACGCTCCGAATGTTGACGAGCCAGCAATCGATGTGCCACCGGACGTTCGACCGGTTGTCACTCGTGAGGCTGTGGTCAAGGTCAGACAGCGCTCAGAACCGGACCTGCTCAAGGAGCTGGGAGGATACAAGTGCCAGCTATGCGGCGGAGCGATCCAGCGAACCGACGACCATCCCTACGTTGAGGCGGCGCACATACAGCCCTTCGCCGGGCTTACCGAGGATGGCGTCCCGGGGAACTATCTGGTCGTCTGCGCCCACCACCACAAGGCGATAGACGTGGGCAGCCCAGTCTTCACCCTCGACCCGAGTACTCCTCCGACGTTCGCGATGATAGAGGTGCAGGAGATGGACGGCTCGTGGAAGCCGTACAAGGTCATCCCCTACCCACGACAGGCGACGTACGGATTCTGGGAAGCGGTGAGGTGGCGAATAGCCCACCCGCGCTAGCTATCTCCGCGGTTGCTGCAGACCAAGAGGAACTCACTGGCCGATGGGGCCCGGCGATTCTTCGGCTGAAGAGGCCGATAGGAATGATTGAGAGGGAACAAGGTCACGGTAGAGAACTCGGCTTGGCAGGTCTCCCTGAGAAGGTCAAGGTCAACAGTTCGATCGCGGGACCCTAGGGCCTTCCCCGCCGAGTAGCTCAACACGAATCGGGCATCGAGCTTGCGGACATCTCGGGCTAACTCGCGGAACGCTTGGGGCGCTAGCCTCCGATCGCAGAACGGGGACTGGCTCCGAGCGGAAGGATACCTCCCCTTTGTGGGAACGCCGTGGACCATCGTCAGCTTGAACAAACCGCCATCGGCAAGCACGTTGAGTACGTGATAGAAACGAGAGTACTCATCGCCTGTGTACGGTGGGTCAGCATAGACCAAATCCACTCCTGTCGGAGTCTCCGGCATGTCGGGTAGCCGGCGTTGGTCGAACCGCGAGCCATCCCATTGTCTGGGTCTAACCAGCGTCCGGAACTGGGCCAAGTGCGACGCAAAGGTTGCACGGACATCTCGGGTTCGGTCAGAAAGCAGTCGCGCTCCGACGAACGCCGTCGGCGGATCGGCTAGGAAGTTGAGCGGCTGAGCGAATTGCTTGCCCGGAGCCGCAACAATCGTGCTGGCCGTGGCAAGGAGCAGAGCCCTGCCAACTACGCGGGTGGGCTCATCTTCAACCTGACCGATCCGGTGTTGTAACCAGTCTATGTCTCGCGCCTGCTGGAACCCGAAGAAGTGGCCTCCGTAGTGAGCCTCGACAACGTGGGGAAACGATCCACGGACAGTACTGTCCCACCACTCCCCGGTCGGCCTGTAATCTACCTGAAAGGCACCGTGCGCCTCTCGGTAAAGGCGGAGGAGGCTGTTGACCTCTCTGCGTGCAACGGCCGTCCGCTCGGCCGCAAGTGAGCCAAATGGGGTGGGACCCTTGACCGGTGCGGCTTCCAGACTCAAGCGGGCAAGGGCTCCGCAGTCAGCCCGGCCGGCATGAATTACAGTTGCCTGGAACAGCACGCGGGCGAGAGAGCTGTCATCAATGCCCAGGACAGACCCACGACGAGAAAGCGCTTGGCTGACCACGGATGAGCCGGAGAACATGTCCACCGAGGAGCCCGCCACTCCCAAGCCCAAGTGTGGGCTCAGTTGGTCGAGTAGGCGTATCTTAGACCCAAGGAACTGGACCGGGCGCCATACGCCATCTGCGAGGCTGCTTGTGTATGCGTTTCCGCCCTGGGCTCTCCGCCCGGTGGGCGCCTCGGGTAGCGGGCTTGGAAGGAGGGTCTGTTGGCTAACGGTCACAGGTCCAAATTTGCCTCGGGGATGCTAGGTGCTGGACGGAAGAGCTCGGAGCGTCCGCTGAGCAATCGCCCCCAGCTCTCCCGGAGCCTCAAGCCCCCATGCGTCCCACCCATCGGCTCGCCGACGAGCGAACATCTCCAAGTAGGGTCCAAGGTAGAGTCGCTCTATTCGCTTCCTGACCTCCTCGGGCTTTTCCGAGTGCCTTGCCACCGGCGATTCGACAATCTGGTGTACCGACGCGCTCATCCGGCTTGGGCTGCCACGGGTGGCCACGAGGCACAGCTCGGCATTCGCTCGCGTGTAGAATCCCAGCCCCCAGAACAAGCTGCGCGTCTTCTTGTTTCGCTTGACCCAAGTGAACCCGATGGTCTTGTAAGTGAATCCCCAAGATCGGATCACTTCCAAGGCGATAGGGAGCTTGGGGCCAGTCGTCCACAGAAATAACACCGCATCGTCCCGCGCCCAGCTTTCGACCGGAAGCGCGGCGACCTGGGCTGGCTGCATAGTCGGGTACTCCTTTTCGACGGTCCGGGCCGACCCCCGGTTCACGAACGCTCCCTTCGTCCAGGCCCAGGGGGGATCGGCGTAGATCACCGAGTACCTACGGGGCGGCTCAGGGAGTCCGTTCAGACCATTCTTGGCTGAACCATTCCCGCCGTGCGCCATCAGTGCACCCCCGCCCCCCCATTTCCACTGGAGTCGTCCGTCAACCCCCGGAGACGGTCGTAGAAGGTGAGGGCCTCCTTCCCCTTCGCCGTGATGAAATACAGGTCGTCGTGCCAAGTGATTAATCCGAGCTTCGTGAATTCTTGGATGATTGTGCTGGCGACCGAGCCCCGGACGACATCGTACTGAAGCGTGTGGTGCGGTAGGCCAGCCGGAGCCTTGGACAAGGCACGTAGCACGTCAGCGCGGCGACTCCGGCTGATTACGCGTTCAACCGTCAATTCCGGGGGCAAGCCGTGGGGCATTAGCTCGTGGGCATGGGCCCTCGGACTTAAGGTCGAACGCATGAGTCCGGGACATAAGGACCAAGGCTTAAGTCTATCGCCCATGCAGAATAGGCCTAAAATACGAGGCCTAAGAATTTGGAATTGTGGCGGAGCTGAGGGGCCGTCAGCCCCGTTTGGAGGACTTCTTCCCGGAGGCGCCAGTCTTCACGCGGACACTTGCCGAGCTGGAGTCGGGGTCGAACGTCCAGATCAAGACTGAGCCCGGGGCCGCCCGGAGCATTGCCGCAATCACCTGCGGGATGGTCGTCCGGACCGAGTTGGACGCGGCCAGGTTGCGAAGAACGGAGGACTCGAACGATCCGAATTTTGGCGGTTTCTCTTCAGACACGGACGACCCACCTACGACGTGGATAGGCGGGCGGCTATATCAGCCTGCTCTAAACGTGGGAATACCTATTAGACAAAGCCTTAAGTACCGCCGGGCCTCTGCCATTAGACAAGCTGTGGGACAATCACGGCGTAGGAAGAGAATGACGGACGCGTCAGACATGATGAGCCCGACCGAGTGGTGGACCCACCACAAGTGGTCCGACCAGCGCACCCCGGCTCTAGCCATCGTGGCTCGCGGCGACCAGATCCGAGAGCTATCTGCAACGACTTACTCCGTCCGCTCCCAGAGCCATCCCGAGCGCGCGTACTCCGTCACGTCGGCGGGGGCTCGCTGGGAGTGCGGGTGCGACTTCTTCCAGGCCACTCGCTTCACCTGCATCCACATACTCGCGGTGCGCTACAAGATCGGCTTCGAGGACTCGGCCCCGGCCTCCGGAACCGTTGCGCCCGCCGTACCCTGCGCCTCCTGCCGATCCGCGTCGGTGGTCCGGTGCGGTGTCAGGCACAACAAGAGCGGTGACGTGCCGACCTACCTGTGCAACGACTGCGGCGCTCGCTTCTCAGGGCGGGAGGGCTTCCACAACCGCCGCTCCGACCCTGACAAGATCGCGCTGGCGTTGGACCTCTACTTCAGGGGCATGAGCGTCCGCAAGATCGCCGAGCACCTACGCCAGGTCTACAGTCTGGAAATTTCTCACGTCACAGTCTACAGATGGGTGGCGCACTACGGCCGGCTCGCCGCCAATTGGATGGACGCCCAAGGAGCGAGAACCTCAGACCGCTGGCACATCGACGAAACTGTCGTTAACGTCGGCGGCGAGAACCTCTACTTGTGGAACGTCCTCGATCACGAAAGCCGGTTCGCCCTCGCCACCCACATTAGCCGGGGGAGGGACCTCACGAATACTCGGGTCCCCATCCACAAGGCGAAGAGGGCGACACCAGACCGCCCCGCCGACGTTCTCACGGACGGGATGAACACCTACCCTGCGGCTGTCAGCAAGGAGCTTGGTCGGCGAGCGACCCCGTTCGACGACCCGAAGCTCGTCCACGGGCACGGCTCTTGGTTCAGCCCGCACCGGAGGGTTCCGAGCATTCGGGCGAAGGAGTCGAACAACCGCATCGAGAGGTTCCACGGGACCGAAAAGGAGCGCACCAAGGTCATGCGGGCGTTCAAGACGAAGAAGGGGGCCTCGGGCCTGATGGAGGGGTTCAGGGTCCACTACAACCTCGTGAAAGACCACCAGACGCTCGGTATGACGCCCGGTGAGGCTGCCGGGATGCCTACGGGCGACGGGTTCCGGTGGCGACGAATCTTGACGAAGGCGGCCACCCTCCCGCGAAAAGTAACACCCGAGTCGGGGGACCAGTCGGAGGGGTCCAATCCCGCGAACCCGTAACAGTACCCCTGAAGACTAACCTTTATCTACGAAACGCCCAGAATTGGTCCCCAGAGCGTACGACGCTCGTCTGACAAACAGAGTGGGGAACCAACGATGAAGTCCATCATTCAGGAAGCCATTGCAAAGCATCAGGAGAACCAGAACCTGGTCGAGGAAAAGAAGCCCGACCACCCCACGTACGTGAACGCGGACGACGCGGAGCTGGCGAAGCTCGCGGAGACGCTCAAGGTCAACATCCGGATCATCGGATGCGGGGGCGGCGGCTCCAACACGATCAACCGCTGCGTCGAGGAAGGCATCCAGGGCGCCGAGATGTGCGCCATCAACACCGACGCGAAGCACCTATTGACGATCCACGCCCCGCGCAAGATCCTGATCGGCCGCCGCGCGACGAAGGGTCTCGGCGCCGGTGCCCGCCCGGAGATCGGCGAGGAGGCGGCACGGGAGAACGAGGAGGAGATCCGCCAGTTCCTCCAGGGCGCCCACATCGTGTTCATCACCGCGGGGATGGGCGGCGGAACCGGAACCGGCTCCGCGCACCTGGTCGCGCGCATCGCCAAGGAGTCCGGGGCGCTCACGATGGGCGTCATCACCCTCCCCTTCTCGGGCGAGGGCGCGGCGCGCATGGAGCAGGCCCGCGACGGCCTCGAGCGCCTGCGACGTGTGTGCGACACGACCATCGTCATCCAGAACGACAAGCTGCTCGAGCTCGTCCCGAGGATGCCGCTCGATGCGGCGTTCAAGCTCGCGGACGCGGTCCTGATGACCGCCATCAAGGGGATCATCGAGATCGTCACTCGGCCGGGCCTCGTCAACCTGGACTACGCCGACATCCTGACCGTCATGAAGGACGGCGGTGTCGCGCTGATCGGTCTCGGGGAGAGCGAGAGCGCGACCGACCGGGTCACCGAATCGGTGACCGAGGCGCTCACCTCGCCGCTCCTGGGATCCGTCGAGCTCAAGGACGCGACCGGCGCGCTCGTGCGCGTCATCGGAGGACCCACCATGACCGTCTCCGAGGCCGAGAAGGCCGCGGCGCTGGTCGGTGGGAAGATCTCCAAGCGGGCCCGGATCATCTGGGGCTGCTCGGTCGAGAACTCTCCCGAGATGGAGAACACCATCAAGGTGCTCCTCATCATCACCGGCGTCCGTGCCACGAACCTCCTCGGACAGAAGGGGGGCTACGCCGCTGGTGAGTCCGAGGAAGTCATCGACCTCGTCCGCTGACCTCCTTCCCCGCCCCCGTTACCTCGGTCTCGAGGTGGCGGGGGTCCCTCTTCCCACCGCCCGGCGCCTCGAGGAACTGCTCGGGGAGCTCTTCATCGAGGCGGGAGAGCCCCGGCCTAAGCTACGGATCATCCGCGGGCAAGGCCGGCGACTGCTCGTCGAGGTCGACCAGTTCGTAGCGTCGCGAGCCCGATTGATTTGGAACGCGAGTGTGAAGGGGCCGAGAGACGGCACGATGCGGCTTTCGACGAGTCGAACCTGGGGTACGCTACGGAAAGGCAAGCTGTGGCTGCGCACCCCGGACCGCACGGACGCCGAGACGTACCCGGGAAGATAGAGCGGCGGTCGGGACGGGACGCCCGTGGGGCCCGGTCGTCGCACTACTCGACAGTTTTATCTCGCGTCCCACCTCCCAGTCGAGGGTAAGGACGTTGGCTCCGGAGGGTGAGGGCTGGCGGCCGGTCGGTCGCGCCCTTCTTTCCGTTTCGGACGGGGCCGGGCTCGCAGATCTCGCCGGGAAGCTCACCAAACGGGGCGTCGAGCTCGTCGCGACGGGCGGCACCGGCAGAACGCTCGCCCGGTCCGGGGTGAAGAGTCGCCCCGCGGAGGAGCTTACGGGCATTGGCGATTGGTTCGGGGGGCGGATCAAAACGCTGCACCCTGGTCTCCTCGGGGGAATACTCGCCCCGAGGACTCCCGAGGGGATCGTCGAGCTGGCCCGCCACGGCCTGCTGCCGATCGACCTCGTGGTCGTCAACTTCTACCCGTTCGCCTCGCACCCCTCCAAGACCCCGGGCGCTCCGGCCCGAGAGGAGCTGATCGATGTCGGCGGGGTGACGCTCGCCCGCGCCGCCGCCAAGAATCACGAGTTCGTCGCGGTCGCCTCGGACCCGTCCGACTACGCGGGCCTCTCAAAGGAGCTCGAATCGCATGACGGGCAGCTGTCGGCCCAAACCCGTCTCGCGCTCGCCGCCAAGGCGTTCGAGCGCTGTGCCGAGTACGACCGGATCATCGCCGCCTCGCTCCGCGGACCGGACGCCGAGGGAGCCTTCCCCTCCGCGGTCCGGTTCCTCCGGGAACCGCTGAAGCTGCGCTACGGGGAGAACCCGCATCAGCGTGCCGCGATCTACCGGCTGGACGGCCCTTCGGCCGTCTCGATGCCGGCCCCCCCGTTCGACCTGCTGAAAGGCGACTCGCTCTCGTACACGAACCTGCTGGACCTCGACACCGCGCTCGCCATCGTTGCGGAGTATCCCACCCCGACCGCGGCGGTCGTCAAGCACGCCACCCCCTGCGGCGTGGCGTCCGGCGAGTCAGCGGTCGAAGCGCTCTCCCGGGCGATCGCCACGGACCCGGTCGCCCGCTACGGGTGCGTCATCGCAGTGAACCGGCCGCTCCCCGACGACGTGGGCTCCGCGCTCTCCGGTGTGTTCGTCGACCTGCTGGCGGCCCCCGAGATTTCCGTCGGCGCCGTCGCCGCCCTCTCCCGGCGCTCGAAGCTCAAGGTCGTGCGCACCGCCATCCCGACCCTCGACACGGAGCGCTGGCAGGCGAACAGTGCGCTCGGCCGGCTCCTCCTTCAGGAGGTCGACCGCCGGGAGCTCGCGCCCGCCGATTTCCGACTCGTGGTGGGGGCGAAGGCGACGCCGCACCAGGCATGCGCCCTCGATTTCGCCTGGCGGGTCGTCCGTCACGCCAAGTCGAACGCCATCGTGCTGGCCGACGGCTCTCGCACGGTCGGGATCGGCTCCGGTCAGCCGACCCGGGTGAAGGCCGTCGAGCTCGCCTGCGAGGTCGCCGGCGATCGGGCGAAGGGCGCGGTCCTCGCCTCGGACGCCTTCTTCCCGTTCGCGGACGGGGTCGAGGTCGCCGGGAAGGCCGGCGTCGCAGCGATCATCCAGCCCGGCGGAAGTCTTCGGGACCCGGAGGTCATCGCGGCGGCGGAGCGCTGGAAGATCTCGATGTACTTCACCGGGTGGCGCGTCTTCCGCCACTAGGTCTTGGGCGCGGCGGGCGTGGCTGTCGCAAGGCCCTGGATCTCGAGCCAGTTGCCGTCGGGATCCTTCACGAACCCGATCCAGTAGCGGCCGTCCTCGAGCCACGGGGCGACCGCGAGCTCGCCCCCGGCGGCGATGACCGCCCGGATCGTCGCCTTGGCGTCCGGCACCTCGAAGCCGATGTGGTCGAGACCCTCGCCGGGGGTGTACGGGGAGTGGAACGGGGAGTCCGGGGGGTACCAGTTGAGCTCGAGCGAGACGCTCGTCACCGGGTCGATCAGCCCGACCCAGAGGCCTCCGTGGCTCATCTTGCCGCGCTTGCGCTCTTTGAGGCCGAGGGCGCCGGTGTAGAACTTGACGGACCGCTCGAGGTCGGTGACGCGGATCCCGACGTAGATGAGCCCCATCGTGCGTCCTTACCGCCGCCGCTGGTGCTCCGCGCCGGTCAAACGAAGCTGAAGTACTTGCTCATGATCGTCCGGAACTCCGTCGGACCGACCGGACCGACTTGGCGGCCCTGCTCGCGGCCGTGGTCGACGAACAGGTACGTCGGGATCGAGTGGATGCCGAAGGAGCGCGTGACGCGGTCCGAGTCGTCGACGTTCACCTTCGCGAACTTGACGCGCCCGTTGAGGCTCTTCGAGAGCTCCCTGAGCACCGGCTCGACCGTGCGGCACGGCCCGCACCAGTCCGCGTAGAAGTCGACGACGACCGGCAGGCGGGACCGTATCACCTCGACATCGAACGTCTCGTCGGTCACCACGATGAGCTCCGGAGCCTCCGTCATGAACTGACCGGGGGGTTCGAGCCTGAGGGGGATTTTAATGGTATGTTTTCTTCGGCGGTGGAAATGCCGAACGATGCGGCGCAACGCTCCGCCCGAGCCCGGGGCGCCACGATCCGCCTCGGGCCGAAGCTCCTGCGCTGGTTCGCTCATCACCGTCGCAGCCTTCCGTGGCGCGTCGCACCGGATCCGTACCGCATCTGGATCTCCGAAGTGCTCCTCCAGCAGACCCGGGTCTCCCAGGCGATTCCTTACTACGAGCGGTTCGTCCGTCGGTTCCCATCGATCGAGAAGCTCGCGCAGGCGAAGCAGGGCGACGTCCTGAAGGCATGGGAAGGTGCCGGGTACTACGCCCGGGCCCGGCACCTTCACAAGGCGGCCCGAGAGATCGTGCGCCGTCACGGGGGCAAGCTGCCGGAAAATGCGAACGCCCTCCGGGAGCTGCCCGGGTTCGGACCGTACATCTCGGCAGCGGTCGCGTCGATCGCCTTCGGGGAGAGGATCGTCGCCACCGAGGCGAACGGACTGCGCGTGACGGCCCGGCTCACGCTCGAGCGAGGGGATCCTCGCTCGGCGATCGTCCGTCGTCGCCTCGAAGAACACCTTGCCTCCGCCCTTCCCGCCAACAGGGCGGGAGCGTTCAACGAGGCCCTGATGGAGCTGGGCGAGACGGTCTGCACGCCGAGGCGGCCCTCGTGCCCCGACTGTCCGATCGCCTCCCAATGCCGGGCGTACCGGGAGCTCGACGCGCCGGAGATCCTCCCCCATCGCCCGCGTCGCTCCAGGCGCCCGCACCACCGCGTCGCGGTCGTCGTGCTGGAGAGCGACGGTCGATGGCTCGTCCAGCGCCGCCCGGAGCACGGTCTGCTCGGTGGCCTCTGGGAGTTCCCGGGGGGCAAGATCGAACCGGGCGAGTCACCCGCCGATGCGGCCCGCCGGGAGCTTCTCGAAGAGACCGGCGAGCTTGCGCCATCCCTCCGGCCGATTGGCGTCGTCCACCACTCCTACAGCCATTTCTCGGTGGAGCTGCACGGATTCCTCGGCCGCCGGTCGTCGCGGCGGCCCCCGGCCGTCCAAGGTCCCTCCCGCCGATGGGTCTCCCCGGAAGCGTTCGCCCGCCTCCCGGTGCCCAGGGCGACCCACAAGATCGTCGCACTCCTGGGCGAGAGTGGGGTTACCGCACCGGGTAGACCTTCCCGGGGTTGAGGATCCCGTCGGGGTCGAACACCCGCTTGACACCGCGCAGCGCCTCGATCCCCGGCCCCCCCAGCTCGAGCTCGAGGTAGGGGGCCTTGACCGCGCCGATGCCGTGCTCGCCGCTCAGGGTTCCCCCGAGGCGGCGCGTCGTCTCGTAGAGGCTACGGCGGATCGATTCTGCGACCGGGTTTCCCGGGTCGACCACGAAGTTCGGGTGAAGATTCGCCTCTCCGAGGTGGCCGAAAGTGTGGACCGGCACCTCGAGGCGACGGGCGATCTGCTCGATCGAAGTGAAGAGCTCATCGAGAGCCTCCGGCGGGACCGCGATGTCCTCCCGCACGGTGGGACCGACCTTGCGGGCCAGCGCGCTCCCGCTCTCCCCGCGCAGCGTCCAGAGCCGGTCGGCATCGGGGTAGACGAGCGGCTCCGCGGGGACCCCAAGCTCCCGGAGAAGCGCCCCCAAGCCCTCGAGTTGGCGCTCCTCGGCCGATTCGCTCTCGCTCTCGACCTCGCACAGGAGCGTCGCCTCGGCCCCGGGAAGACGGGAGCCGGGAATTCCGGCCAGGGCGGCGGCGCACGTCGCGTCGACGTATTCGACGGCCGAGAGGCCGAGCGATCGTTCGCGACGCAAACGGAGCACGACCGAAGCCAGCGAGATCTCCTTCGGCAACGGAACGGCGACCCCCATCCGTCGGGCGGGCCGTTCCGTCACGGCGAGCGCGATCTCGGTGAAGAGGCCGAGCGTCCCTTCGCTCCCGATGAACAGCGAGAGCAGGTCGGGCCCCGTCGAGCGCTTGAGCGTCCTCCCTCCGAGCCCCAGCACCTCCCCCGTCCCCGCGACCACCTCGGCCCCCCGGACCCAGCTTCGGGTGGCGCCGTAGCGGTACGACCGAGGCCCCGAGGCGTTCGTCGCCACGTTCCCCCCGATCGTCGATTGGGTCCAGGAGCCGGGGTTGGGTGGGAACTGGAGGCCGTAGGCCCCGAGCGCCTCGTGAAGGTCGTGGTTCACCACTCCCGGTTGGACCCGGACGAGCCGGTTCGCTGTGTCCAGCTCGAGGATCCGGTTCCAGCTCGAGAAGTCGACAACCACGCTCCCCTTCCCCGCGACCGACTCGCCGTCCAGCGAGGTGCCCCCGGAGCGGGCGACCAACGCACGGTGGTGCCGTCGGGCCCACCGGATAAGGCGCACCACGTCGGCCCGGTCGGCCGGTGAAACCGCCGCCTCGGGGGCGCCGACGAGGTGGGAGGCGTCCCTTCCGAGGCGGTCGAGGGCTCCGGGCTCTTCCGTCGTGCTCCCGGCGATCTCCCGGAGGAGCTCCTCCCGCTCGACCGAGGTGAGCGGCACGGCCCCAGGGAGCCCTCCACCTGTCTTACGTGAGCGGACCGGGCCGCGGGGACGGGCTACGGGACTCCGGGACCGACCGGGTTGGTGTCTTCCCGGAGGACCGCGTCGACCAGCTCCTCGATCCCGAACGGCCGACGGACCAAGGTGGTGATACCGAGCGCCTTGGCGCGGTTGTCGGCGCGGTTCGAGCGGTCCGGGGTCACCAGGACGCCGCGGGTTCCCTGGCGACGCGCGAAAAGCCTCTCGATCGCCCCGGACCACGCGGCGTCCTCGAGGTCCGCGTCGATCACGACCACGAGTCGCCCCTCCCCCTCCCCGAGGCGGCCGACCGATTCGGCGTCCCTCGCCTCCCCGACGACGTCGTGATGGTGCAGCCTAAGAAGTCCTCGCATCAAGAGCCGGGACTCGTCCGTCCCGCCCACAATGAGCACTTTCGCCATTGCGTTCGTCCCCGGTGCGTCCGCCCGGCGCCGGCGCAGCCCCCTCCCACCCGGCGGGAGTCTGGACGGATCGCTCCGTCCAGTGGAGCTGTCGCGCCCGGCGGGCGCACAGGACATCCTCTGTACAGGTCTCGCGTGGCGGTCCGAGGTTAATCTACCCTCGGTTGGTGATGCTCTCGGCATCGGCAAACGAGAGGCCATCCCGTCCCGAGTTGAGGGCCCTCGGCCGCCTCGGCGGACACCGGAAACGGCCCCCAGGGGGATTCGGAAACTATATACTCAGTGCCGCCCTTATGGTTTTTGGCCTCGGGCACTGGTGGAGCGTTCCCTGGTGGCACCGTCCGAGAGACCCGGGACGCACCACCGGTGCCTTCCCGGCACTTTCTCGTTCCGTTGCGACGATAGCTTATTCAGAGCGTCCCCAAGTTGGTCGGGCCGATGTCCCTCTTGTTCGGCCTCTCCCGGCGTGACCGGGACCTCGTGGTAGCCACCGTCGACCGACTCGGCGACACGACGGTGCGAAAGCTCTCCGCCGTGCTCTCGTGGCCCGAACGACGGACCCGCCTGTTCCTGGAGCGGATCGCCGCCGAACCCGGTACAGAGATCGCCTACTCCGCGCTCCTCGACACCGTCGCCCGCCGCCGCTCTGCCCCGGTGGCTTTCGTGCCGGTCCCGCCCCCCGTTGCGCCGACTGGGGCTCCCCCACCGGGGCCGAGCCTCGCTCCCCCTCCGGTGGAGCTCCCGAGGCTGCCGAGATCCTACGGAGGCGGCGCCCGCTGCAGCCACTGCAACGTCCCGTTCGAACCGACCGGCCAAGGCAACATCACCTTCTGCCCGAACTGCGGTGCACTCTCCCGGGCGACGATCCGCGTCTCCGCCCCGACGGCGGCGAACGCGAGGGCCGCCGGCGTTCGCCCCGACGAGGCACCGGCGACGAGCCGGCCGACCCCGGTGGCGGCGGACCGGAAATCCCAGGAGATGTTTGCGGCGTGGGTCACCGCCCGTCCGATCCCATGCCCGAGATGCCGGACCTCGCTCAAGCATCGGGGGGTGGGACAGTACATCTGCCCGAGTTGCGGGCATTCGGTCGCCTTCCCGCACGGCTCGAGCTCGCTCGGAACTCCCCTAGCCTCCCCCCCGCCGGTGCGCCTGCCGGGGGCTCGATAGGCCCTCCCGCCCCGCCCGATTTGCGGATATAGCGTCCGGCGTTTCCCGGCCGGACGCTCCGGGCGGCCGAACGGTCGCTGAAAGGGGCCGTCCGCGGGGGGAACCGAGTGCGAACTTCATCGCGACGCGTCCTCGAGGGCGCTCCCCACCCGGTGGGGGCCTCCCTGCGAACCGGTGTGGGCCTCTCGCTCGTGCTCCTCTTGCTGACGATCGCCCCTAACGCCGGGGCGACCGGCGCCACGACGGTGCTGCACGCCCCCTTCAAGGGGAGCGTCTCACGCTGGGAGAGCGTTCAGGCGGACCCGTGCTCGAAGGTGGTCAACGTCAAGCCGTGGAACTTCAGCGTTCGCTCCGGTTCGGGCGGAGGGGCGACGTTCGCCTGGTCGCACACCTGTCCGTCCAGCCCGTACTTCAACAACTACACGAAGGCGGACGGTCGGACCGGCGCGAACGTCTCCTTGTCGGTTAGGGTCCCGCGCGGCCCCCACCACATCTACGTCGACCTCGTCCTTCGATGGGGCGCGAAGCTCCGGGAGCACAACGGCAGCTCGAACGGAACCTGCCCGGAGTTCCCGACCTCGCAGACCAACGCGTCGTACTACAACGGAAGCGGCTGGTCGTACTGGCCGAACCTCAGCGGGCCGATCCTCTACACGAACCACACCCGATTCTACTTCCTGCACTCGGACGGCGTCAACTCCCATGGCTGCTCCGGGAGCGCGTCGATCGATGCGCAGCTCGCCGCGGGCGTGAGGGCCGGCCGGGGCGGCACGACGCCTCCCGTCAGCCCTTCGACGACGGACCTGGTCGAGGCGTACGTGGCCGAGACGAACAGCACGCACTGGTACTGCCGCAACACCACGTTCTGGGATTTTGGGCTGTGGGCGAACAGTTCGAGGGCCTGCTACAGCTACAACGTGAGCGCACCGCCGGTCGCCTACGACCTGCTCGCCGGGACGAACCGCTCCACGCCGGTCCTGCTGTTCTCCGGGACGCTTCGCTTGACGCTCTCGACGAAGGTCGACGGCAACGTGAGCGCGCTGTGGATACTCTCCCTGCGGCCGAGCGTCACGCTGCTCACCGAGACGGACGGCTGGCTGCACGGGAGCGCGTTCGCCTCGTTCAACTTGGGGACGTTCGGCAACGGAATCACGGTGCGCTCGATCACCGTCAACTGACGGCGCGTTCTCGCCCGCTAGGCGAGCTCGCTTCGCACCCGGCCCAAGTAGGAGCCGTCGCGGATCCCGTCGGCGACCGTCTGGATCTCTCCCGAGAAGGAACGGTCGGCGGACGCCGGCCGGACCTGGTCGCGGAGCACCCGCAGCGCGGCCTCGCTCCCCTTGCCTCCCGAGCGCGGTCGTCGCATCTCGAGCGCCTGGCCGGCGACGATCCACTCCACCGCCACGACGCGCTGCGCGTTCGAGAGGATGCGGCGCAGCTTCGCGCCCGCCCAGGCCCCCATGCTGACGAAGTCCTCTTGGTCTGCGGAGGTCGGCAGGCTCGTCGCGCTCGCCGGGTGCACCAAGGTTGCGTTCTCGTTGACGAGGGACGCGGCGAGGTACTGCGGGATCATGAACCCGGAGGTGAGGCCGGGCTCGGCCGCCAGGAAGGCCGGCAGGCCCCGGTTCAGCGCCGGGTTGATGATCCGGGCGATCCGTCGCTCGGAGAAACCGGCGATGTACTGGACGGCAAGGCCGAGGGTGTCGAGCGCGAGCGCCAAGCTCTGGCCGTGGAAGTTTCCCCCGCTCAGGAACTCGTCCCCCTCGAAGACGACGGGGTTGTCCGAGACCGCGTTGAGCTCGCAAGAGACGATGCGCTCGGCGAAGCCGATGCCGAGCTCGACCGCCGCGAGGACCTGCGGGATGCAGCGCAGCGTGTACGGGTCCTGCCCGTGGTACTCCGTCGGGGCGATGGCGAGCTCGCTACTCGCGAGCAGCGAGCGCATCCGGGCGGCAACGCTCCGCTGCTCGGGGAGGTTGCGGATCTCCCCGAAACGGTCGTCGAGCGAGGAAGGGTTTCCCAAGAGTGCGTCGAACCCCATCGCCGCCGCCACCTCGGCCGCCCCGAGGAGCGCTCGCGCGTCCGCGACGGCGAGCGCGAGATAGGTGGTCATGAGCGAGGTGCCGTTGATGAGCGCGACCCCCTCCTTCTCGGCCGGAACGATCGGATGTAGGCCGTGACGAGCCAGCACCGACTGGGCGGCCTCCGGCCTCCCGTCCGACCCGATGAACTGCCCTTCCCCGATCAGGGCGAGACCGAGGTGGGCGAGAGGGGCCAGATCCCCCGAGGCTCCGACCGAGCCCTGTTCGGGGACGCACGGGTCAAGGTGGCGATTGATGAGCTCGGCCAAGAGGTCGAGCAGCTCGGGCCGGACCCCGGAGTTCCCGCGGGCGAGCGAGTTCAACCGGACGGTCATCATCCCCCGCACGACCTCGGGGTCGAGGGGATCTCCCGTGCCGCAGGCGTGGCTCCTGAGGAGGGAGAGCTGCAGCTCCTTCGCCTTCTCCTTGGGGATCGCCCGGTCCGAAAGGCTCCCGAAGCCCGTGCTGACCCCGTAGACCGGTCGGCCGCGGGCGACGGCGCGTTCGACCGACCCGCGGCTCGAGCGCACGCGCTCCCTGGCCTCGGCGCTCAACGAGACGCCGCACCCGCCGCGGACGACGGCCAAGAACTGTTCGATCGTCAGCGAGCGACCGTCGAGCGGCAGGCTCTCGGTCATCCGACCCGATGGGCCCCGGGGAGCGATAAGGCGTTCTCCCCGGGGAAGGAGGCCGAAACGGTGGGGAACGGCGGCCCTAGGCCGAGGGAGTCGGGTAGACGATCTCGCCGCCGGGCTTCTGCATCGACGGGAACTTCTTCGGCACCGCGCCCTTCGACTTCCAGAACGTCTCGGCGATCTGGTGGACTTGTCCCAGCAGCTCCTGGGCCTCGGCGGCCGAGGTGCCCTGGCGGGCCTTCGAGGCCTGCTTCATCGCCTTCCAGAACATCTCATGGAGGTTCGGGAACGTCTTGGCGTGGTCCGGGGTGAAGTAGTCGCCCCAGAGGATCCTGAGCTCGGACTTGACCCGCTCGCAGTGCTGCTCCTTCACGAGCATGTAGCGCGCGAGCTTCGCCTGGTACGCCTCCGACTCCTCGGGCTTGGCGCCGGCGGATGGCTTGGGGAGCTCCTGGATGAGCTGGCACATCCTCCACGCCGTGAGGGCCGAGATCTGGGCCTCGTGCGGATCGTAGATGCCGCAGGGGATGTCGCAGTGGGCGTACACGGTCAAGGGCGCGTTCGCACGAGACAGGAGGATTCGCAGGCGCGTCGGCGAGAGGGCCTTGGGGTACATGCGATGCCCACAGGCGGGAATCCGATAAAGATGCCGGCGGCCTGAGGGACCGGGTATGAAGGATTCCGCGCCCGGGAGCGACCGCCCGCACGGGCCCGCCTACATCGTTAGGCGGCTGCGCAGCCGGCGGGTGGTGGTCTCCGACCGCTCGATGGAGCCGGCGCTCCACGACGGGGACCGGCTCCTGATCGACCCGGCGGCGTACAAGGAGAGGGAGCCCAAGGTCGGGGACTTGGTCGTCTTTCCGGACCCCCGGGAGACGCGTCGCCTCCTCGTCAAGCGCGTCGCGCTCGTCGCGGGCGCGCGGGCGTTCATAACGAGGGACGGGGTCGTGCCCGTGGCGCCCGGGAGTTCCCTTGAGGGCACGCCGCCCGAGGGGTCGATCGAGGGACTGACGGTGCCTGTCGGCGAGCTGTTCGTCCTCGCGGATCGTCGGGAGGACGGCCGGGACAGCCGCCAGTTCGGCCCGGTGCGCGTCGAGCGGCTGCTCGGGGTCGCGTGGTACCGGACGGCGCCCTCCGAGCGGAGCGGGCCGCTCGGCTAGGCGCCGCGGCGCCTACTCGCGGATCCCTTCGCCGGTGAGCGAGTAGACCGCCTCGCCCTCGGGGAGGTTCGGCGAGTCGATGAGCCGGGCGATCCGCTTGGGGGGCTTCGATTTCCTGAGGTAGAGGCGGTACGTCGCCGCGTGGGCGACGATGTTCCCGCCGATCGGCCGGGTCGGGTCGCCGAACAGGATGTCCGGCCGGGCGGTGACCTGGTTCGTGATGACGACCGCCGCGTTGTAGGTGTCGCCGAACTTGAGCAGCTCGTGGAGATGGCGGTTGAGCTGCTGCTGGCGCGGTGCGAGCTCGCCGCGCCCCAAGTACTCGGAGCGGAAGTGGGAGGTGAGCGAGTCCACGAC
>JAKIWY010000060.1 GCA_022749835.1 Thermoplasmata archaeon
CTTGAGCGCGTCGGCACCGACCTGGTCGACCGGAACCGAGAGCGGGACGAGGTTGCCGACCGATTTTGACATCTTCGCGCCATGCTCGGTGACGAACCCCGTGTGCACGAACAGATGGGCGAACGGCCGGTCGTCCAGCGCGAGCGATAGTTCGTTCTCCGAGTAGTGGTGGGGGAACCGAAGGTCCGCCCCGCCTCCGTGGACGTCGAGAGGGAGCCGGAGATAGTTGCCCGCCATGGCGTAGCATTCCACATGCCAGCCCGGTGCCCCGGTCCCCCAGGGGCTCGGCCACGTCGGGCCGGGTACCCCCTGACGCTGCCAGAGGAGGAACTCGCGGGCGCCCGCGTCGTCCCGCGGGATCGGATGGCCCGGCTCGGGGACCGCGTGCCGGGCGAGCTCGGAGCCCACCGCGAAGTTGCGGGGGTCCGGTGCCCTCTGGGGAACGAAGTAGAGCCCCTCCGGACGCTTCTCGGTGAGACCCGCCCGCTCGGCCCGTTCGATGGCCCGGATCATCTGGGGAACGAAGGCGCTCGCCCGGGGCGTGAAGTGGGGCGCGAGCAGGCCCAGTCGTCCCAGGTCGTGCCGGAACCCCTGTTCGGCCTGTTGGGCGACATCCCGCCAGCCGACGCCGAGCTGCGCGGCACGGGCCGTGATCTTGTCCTCGTAGTCGGTGAAATTCATGACGTGGACGACCTTCGACCCCCGCGCCTCGGCGAACCGCCGGATGAGGTCGAAGCAGAGGTACGTCCGGGCGTGCCCGACGTGGGCCCGCCCGTAGACCGTCGGACCGCAGACGTACATCCCGACCGGCCTCGCCGGGGCACCGGGTACGAAGAGCTGCTCTCCGCTCAGGGAGTCTCGCAGCGACAATCGCATGATGGGCCCACCGGGCGGATGCGCGCCTTAAGCATTCGCCCCCATCGTTAGCTGGGCGCCGCCTCCGGTGCTCGTCCCCCGCCCAGTTGGGTCGAACCGGTAGCTCGTAAAGCGTCCCCGAAGGGAGCTGTCACGAGAGAGGTGGCTTGCGCGTCGTCACGCGGCGGCCAGGTGCACGGGCCAAGACCAGGAAGAGTCGTCGCCCGCGTGCTGTCGTCCGGAGATCACCGAAGGGCACGGTGGTCCCTATGGCGGGGGACCCGGAGAACCGCAGCTCAGCCGCCGCCGGTCACGCCTTGCGAAGTCGTGCCGGTGCTCTTCCAGAACGCAGCGGTGCCGAGGTACTTTGCCGTGATCGTCACGGGGCCCACGGTGGCGTCAAACGGCCGCCAGGTTACCGAGCACTGGCCCGAGGCGAGGGTGCAGACGCCCTTGTTCGAGAAAGTTCCCGTCCTTCCGCTCGCGAGGTGGATCGTGCCCGTGGGGACATTCGTGCTGTTCCACAGGTCCGTCACCTTCACCGTGCAGGTGGTCTTGCCGCCGCCGACCCTCACGCTCGTCGGGGAGCAGGCGACCGACGTGGAGGTGAGTTCGGCCTGCGTCAGATGGAAGACGACCGTTCCGTTGTCGGTCGTGTAGGTGTACGTGCAGCCTCCGCCCCGGCCGCTGTGCCCGTGGCAGGTAATCGTGTAGTTCGTGTCCGTCGTCCCGTAGACGACCTTGCCGCTGTTCACGTCCGTTCCGAGGAAGCTGCCGACCGTCCAGTAGGTGTACGTCCCGATGAGCGAGCCGATGTAAGTCGTATAGCTGAGATTGTTCGAAGCCTTCGCCTCCCCCGGTAGCTGGAAGGAGATCCGGGTGTTGGTGGCGTTCGCCCAACCCGTGCCGGTCGAGGTGTTGAATACGAAATCGCAGCTGGTCCTGGTGCTGCAGGTCGTGACCACGCCGCCGACGGTCGCATACGCACCGGCGCTCGGGACCAAGGCGAGGAGCATCAGTGCGGCGGGACCAATCCAAGCCAGTCGAAGGAGACGCATGACGCCACGAGGGGAGTGGGGGGTAAAAAGCTAGCAGTGACCCGGGAGCGGATGCTACGTTTCAGCCCTGTCTCGTACGGTCTCCGCCCAGAACCTCGATTGCGTCTCCACCGAGCGCCGCGGGCTGGCCCCCAAGGGGCGCCGACAGCCACCGCCCCAATCCCTCGGGGAGGACCGTCGGAGAACCCTGCGGGGCGGTTTGCCCCCGATGGAGAGTGGCCGCAGACTCCTTCGCCAACCCCCACCCGAGCCCCCCGAGAGGATCGGGAGCCGCGGGGGATCGCTCTCCGTGCGAGCCGCGCCGGTACCCCGGATCTGGGTAAGTTCAGGACGCTTGCACGCGGGCGAGCACGCTGAGCGCCTCGACCGTCGCCCATCGACTCGGCAGCTGAAGCGGTTCGAGGAGCATCGGGAAGACGAGGTTGCGGAACGTGTAGCCGCCCCGCGATTCGTCCAGGTCAGGGTGGGCCGCCTCGAGCGACCAGGTCCCGTCGCCCGCGCGCTTGCTGTCAAGCCACCGCAGGGCGGGTGCCAGACGCGGGTCCGCGCCGTACCCCAGTCGCGTGAGGATTCGGAGCCCCACGAGAACGTCGTAGTAGTAGTGATTCGGGTAATGGATACGGAACCACGGCGGGTAGCGGAGCTTGCCTTCTTCCATCAGATGATGGCGAAGGTAGAACTCGGCGCCGCGCTCGATCGACCGCCGGGTCGCCGGGTCTCGAGCCGCCTCGGGGATCTCGGCCAACGCGGCGAGCCCCTCCCAGCCGTCGAGGGTCCCCTTTCGGGAGCGAAAGCAGTGCCATCCGCCGTCCGCCTTCTGGGTCCGCACGATCCACCCAACGGACCGCTGCACCGCCGGGTGCTCGAAGTAACCGAACCGGATGAGCGTCCGCACCGCGTTGCCGGTGACGCAGATCTCGCCGCCGCGCCCCGTGAGGTCGCCCCCTCGTGCGCTCCATCGTTTGAGGATCAGCTCGGCGGTCCGGCGGATCCGGGGGTCGGAACGAGTCATGCCGAGGTCGGCGAGGACGATCGCGAGCCAGTTGGTCACGATGTACTTCGGGCGGTAGAGCTCGCCGGCCGAATTGCCGGGGGTCACCCAGTGGCCGTCCGGCATCTGATAGTCGAGAAGGGAGGCGGCCCAACCGGCCCGGCCGGCCTCCTTGAAGGCGGCTCGCACCCGCTCGTCATCCCGGGGCCGGCCGTCGACCTCCATCCAGAACCGGGCACGGACGCTCGGGTCGGACGCAGCTCCGGTGAGCCATCGGCGGATTCTCGGGCTGACGCGCATCACCCGGAGAAACGGCGCGCGGTCATATCTTTGACCTCGACCGGGTCCCCGTCCCGCCCGGCTCGAAGCCGAAGTTGGCCTCGGTGCACGGCAGACCCGCTGAAGGAGAGTTCCTTAGTGGCGGCCCAGCGGGGAGTTCCCAATTCCCACGGAAGCGGTCGCCCGTTCTCTCGCCGCGTGATCAGAGTAGAGCACAGCTCTCGGCGCAACTTGCCCACCCGGAACGCACTCAGAGTTGGGTCACGAAGATCCGTGCGGCTGGGGTTCGGCGCCGTTAACTGGCCCTGCCCCTTCGCGGGGCCGACGTCATGCAGGAGACCGAGGGGTTCGTCAAGGTCCTCGGTTACCGGCTCTTCTACCGGGCCTTCGGAAATCCGGGAGACCCTTCGGTCCTCGGGTTGCACGGGGGACCGGGGGCGACCCACGACTATCTCCTCCCGCTCACGGACCTCACCCAAGATGGGTTCCGGGTCGTCCTGTTCGACCTGCTCGGCTGCGGGAGGTCGGAAGTTCCAGAGGACCATTCGTTGTTCACCCTGGACCACAACGTGGCGGAGGTCGAGGGGATGCGCAGCGAGCTCGGGCTCGGCCGGGTCCACCTGATCGGCTCGAGCTACGGGGGGCTCCTTGCCCTGGCGTACGCGATCCGTTGGCCGGCTCACCTGCGATCGTTGGTCACCGTCGGTGGGCTGGCCAACGTCGCCTTCGCCGCCGCCGAAATGGCTCGGTTGAAGGAGTTTCTCCCCGCGGAGACCCAGGCGAGGATGCGCAAGTACGAAGCGACGGGATCGTTCCAGGACCCCGAGTACCTTCAGGCGGTCGGCGAGTTCTACCGGAACTTCCTGTGCCGGTTGGAGCCGTGGCCCCCCGAGCTCCAACACAGTCTCGAGATGACCGAGCGCCGGCCCGTCTACGCCCAGATGAACGGTCCGAACGAGTTCACGATAACGGGCACGATTCGGGACGTCGACCTGACGGCCGAGCTCGGCCGGATACGGACCCCGACGCTGGTGCTAGGGGGGCATTTCGACGAGGTGACCCCCAAGGTGGCCATGCAGATCGAGAGCGGGATCCCCGGTTCAAGGCGAGTCGAGTTCGCGAACAGCTCCCATGTGCCGTTCTGGGAGGAACGTGCCCTGTTCCGTTCTACCGTGGCGGCATTTCTCCGGGCACACGTCTGACACGTAGCCCTGCTGGCAGGCACGGCTCGGGCCTCCCTCGCGACGATTGTCGATTGCAGGTATTTGGTCCTCACGCCTCCGGCTACCGTCGCAGATGGGTCGGGTCCGAGCACCTCCCTCGAGCGAAGCCCGCAGATTCAGGGGAGTGACCGCGAAGCGTTGTGGCCCCGCTCTCCTACTTTTTCGGCCGCATACAGGACCAAGATCATCCTGGTGGCGGGGGGACCTCTCAAAGCACCGGGTAGGCTGCGGTCCCCGAAATCTGGATGGTTGTGGAACTAGAGAAGTCGCTCGCGAGAAAGAGATACGGCTGCCCGGTCGCTGTGAACTCTCCGGAGCCGCTCGGCCCGAATCCATAGTAGACCGGGCCGGGCACGAACGTAGGGGTCGGATCGTGCGAGAAGTTCGCCGTGACCTGGAGATACGCCGAGGTTCCGTCCGTGGTGTGCCAGGAGAATCGGACATCGGTCCCGGAGGGCCAATTGTGATCGACGCTTCCCGGAGCGCTCATGGTGAACGCGAGCGGATGGGCCACCGGAATCTGCGCGAGGGCCTCAACGCCCACGACGATCGCCAAGACGGCGACAAGTAGTACGAGATTGGCCGCCCTCGCCCGGGGTGGGGTCGAGGTCGCCCCCGTCACCGGACCGTCGCGGGGCGTCGCGAGCGTTCCCGGAGTGCCACCGGCGCTTTTGGAATGGACCGCCGCTCCACAGTTCGAGCAGAAGTGCGACCCAACGGCGAGATTGGTTCTACAACGGTCGCAGTCGGCTCCCCGCACGGCCTCCTGAGGGGCCCCCCCTCCTATCTGAGTTGTGGCAAGTGCCGTCCCCCTCGGGAACCGCTTCACCGAGCAGACGACGAGGGGGGCTTCGCCGAGGGTCGACTGCCGGGCAAGCGTAATGGCGAATTCACCGATGGCGGCTGTCGTGACCGAAGGGCAAGACCCAGCTGGGTCGGAGAATCCCCGGCTGCCCCCCTTCTGCACTTCGTGCCTGCGACCGACCGAGCCGGGCTACCTGCGGGGGAGCATCGTCTTCTGGGAGGGCTCCACTAAGAGGCTGACCACGCCGATAGAAGATCGGTTCGCAAAATCGTACGTCAAGAGCACGCGCCTCAAGGCGGTTCGATGTCGCTCGTGCGAACTGGTATGGGCGGATTCCTCGGTGGGTTACTCTCACGATCCTTAGCAGAGCCGGGGATCCCGGGGGGGGGTCCCTCGTGCGGATCGTTCCTTCGGAATCAATGCGTGACCTCCCAGTCTCCGAGGTCGACCGTGTGGTGACGGGTGGCTTTTCGGATCCTTCCGTTGGCCCCCATTGCCTTGGGTAGAACGGCGCCTTCCAACGATTCGATCGATCGCTCGCCCCGCGGGTCCGCGGCTCCCCAGGGCGGGGAGCGGTCGCGAGCCCGACCGCGTTCCACCGGAAGGTGGCTCGACACCTTCAAGTGCCGGGGTGGGAGTTCGCGAAGTCGCGCCGCAGGGCGCGTTCCGCATGGAGACGCTCTATCTGCTCGTCGAGACCGAGGTCGGCCGACTCGAAGAGGTGATGCGCCGGATCCAGCAGCTGCCGATGGTCAGCGAGGTCCAGGCGGTGACCGGGCCCTTCGATCTGATCGTGAAGGTCGAGGCCGACCACATCAACCAGGCGTTGGATCTGGTCGTCCACAAGATCCGGCGGGTCCCGGGCATCAAGGGCACCGAGACGCTCGTCACCGTGCGTTGAACCACCTCTTCCCCTGCCCACCAACCATTATCCCGCCCCGGCCCACGACACCCCTCGGGGCGATACGATGGGGCGCTGGTCGGATTCGGTGCTCATCACGCGGACCGCTCTCGGGATGATCTCGCAGGACCGGGCGTTCCTCCTGGTCCCGCTGCTCTCGGGGCTGACCATCGTAGCCCTGTTCGCGGTGTTCACGGTCCCGTGGATCGCCCTTGCCCTCCTCACACCGGGGTCCGTGTTCAACTCGGGATCACCCACGCTCATCCTTCTCGTCCTGACCTACCTGGTCCTCTACTTTGCGAGTGTATTCGTCGGGACGTTCTTCACGGCCGCCCTGGTCGGCATGGCGTGGATGAAGTTCGACGGTCAGCACCCGAGCGTGGGAGACGGTATCCGGTTCGCCCGGCAGCACCTTCGAAAGATCATCCTCTGGAGCCTGTTCAGCGCCACAGTCGGACTCCTCCTGCGGGCGATCAGCCAGCGGCTGGGCGGGATCGCCGGAGTGCTGGTGGGCGTGATCGGAGGGGCCACCTGGGCCGTCGCGACCTACTTCGTCATCCCGGTTCTCGTGTTCGAAAAGCAGTCGACCCTCGGATCCGTGCGCCGGTCGGCCTCGTTGTTCGGACAGACCCTGGGGCGTACCATCCTGAGCAACCTGCTGGTCGCCCTGATCGTCATCGGGGTCGCGGTCCCAGCGATCCTCCTGATCGTCGTCGCCGTCTGGGCGATCGTCACGGGAAATATTCTCCTCGCGGTGGCGTCCGGAGTGCTCGCCATCGGCCTCCTCGTCTTCGCGGCCGTTCTCGCCTCGGCGCTCGAGGGGATCATACGGACCGCTCTCTACCGCTACGCCACCACCGGGGCCGTCGTGCCGGGCCTTGTGCCGAGGTACTACCGAACCACGGGGCAACCGCCGATGTCCCCGCCGGCGGCTCCCCCACCGCCCGGGCCCCCTCCTCCGCCGCCAGGCTACTATCCGCCCCCGCTGCCGTCGCGCTCGAGTTGAGCGACCGGCGCGAAGAGCGCTGCCAACCCGGTGGTAGATACCCGCCAAATACCCCCCACGTCCTCACCGTGTCATGCCGATCGTCGGTGAGACGGCGCCAGAGTTCGACTCGGAGATCCATTCGGGCGGGCGACTTTCGCTCGCTCAGCTCAAGGGCGCCCCCGTGGTGCTCTACTTCTACCCCGAGGCGGACACTCCCGGCTGCACCGTGGAGTCGAAGGGATTCCGGGACGCCTACCCCGACTTCAAGAAGGAGAAGGTCGAGATCGTGGGCGTCAGCGTCGACAGCGTGAAGGCCCAGTGCGATTTCGCCGAGAAGTACTCGCTACCGTTCCCGCTCGTCGCGGACCATACGAAGGCGGTCTCCAAGCTCTACGGCGTCCTCGGACCGGGCGGCCGGGCCCGTCGGGTGAGCTTCTTCATCGGGGCCGACCAGAAGATCATCGACGTCGTCCAGTCCCGGGACGCGAAGGACCACGTCGCGAAGGCCCGCCAAGCGTTCCTCAAGGGGAAGGCGTAGACTCACGGGGGGCTCGACCCGCTTTCGGCTCGACCCCGGGGGAGTCGGAGACTTGGCCGCCGCCCGGTCCCTTTCCCCAGACCCGTTCCCCCAGGAGCTGGAGCGACGCGGGGACCAGATAGGTCCGCACCACGAGTGCGTCCAGTAGGATCGCCGTCGCCACCGCAAAGCCGATCGCCCGGAGAAGGAGGAAGTCGCCGGTCGTCAGGATGGCGAAGGCGCTCGCGAGGATCACCGCCGCGGCGGTGATGATCCCGCCGGTCCGCCCCACGGCTTCGACGACTGCCTCCGTCGATGACCTTCCGCGGAGCCTCTCCTCCCGCACCCGCGTCAGCAAGAAGATGTTGTAATCCTCGCCGACGGCGACCAGGATCGTGAACAGGAAGAACAGCACGCGCCAGTCCACTTCGCCGAGCGGCCGTCCCAGGAACCAGTAAGC
>JAKIWY010000061.1 GCA_022749835.1 Thermoplasmata archaeon
GGTTGATCTCGACCTTGAGGCTCGCGTCCTCCTTGCCGATCTTGCGCATCGTTTCGGTCAGCTTCGGTAGGTCGCCCATGTGCTTCGGTTCGATGGCGACCGTGACGACCGGCTCCGAGACGTGGCGGATCTCCTCGAACGGGACCATCTCCGGGGCGTTGGACATCGTCGTGCCGGCGAACGCGTCGGTGAGGCCGATGACAGCGGCGATGTTGCCCGCGGTCACCTCTTCGACCATGAGGCGCTCGGGGCCCATGAACAACGAGACGTGCTGGATGCGGTTCTTGAGCTTCGTCCCGACGACGTTGAGCTCCATCCCCTTCTGTAGGCGCCCGGAGAAGACGCGCCCGGTGGCGATCTCGCCCGCATTCGGGTCCATCGTGATGTCGGTGACCATGAAGGCGGTCGGGCCGTTCGCCTCCGTGGCGGACATCGCCAGGCCGATGGGGGAGCCGGCGTCCCCTTTCCAGATGTTGGGGATCCTATAGCGCTGGGCGACGTGCGGGCTCGGGAGGTGGCGAACGACCATGTCGAAGACGACGTCGTTGATCTTCGCGCGCTGGGCGATCTCCCGGGAGCGGCCCGTCGAGACGAAGTCGAAGATGTCCGGGAACTTCACACCGGTCTTGAGCATGTACGGGACGCTGATCGCCCAGTTCTCGTAGCCGGAGCCGAAGGCGACCGAGCCGTCCCGCGGGTCGACCGACCACTGGTCGACGAACTCCTCGGGCGCCATCCGGCGGATCAGCTCGTTGACCTCGCTGATGATCGTGGTGAACCGCTTCTGCATCGAGTCGGCGGTCAGCTTGAGCTCCTTGATCGCGCGGTCGACCTTGTTGTTGAACAGGACCGGCTTGACCTTCTCCTTGAGCGCCTGCCGGAGCACGGTCTCCGTCTGGGCCATCACGCCCTCGACGGCGCAGACCACGACCACGGCGCCGTCGACCGCGCGCATCGCGCGCGTGACGTCTCCGCCGAAGTCGACGTGGCCGGGCGTGTCGATGAGGTTGATCAGGTACTGCTGGCCGTTGAACTCGTGGACGATCGTGACATCGGCATTGTTGATGGTCAGAAGGCGCGCCTGCTCCTGTTCGTCGAAATTGAGGTAGAGCTGCTTACCCGCAAGCTCGTTGGAGATCATCCCGGCCGCCGCGAGCAGGTTGTCGGAGAGCGTCGTCTTCCCGTGGTGGATGTGGGCGACGATCCCGATGTTGCGGATCTGGTCGAGATTCTTCATCATGTCGGGAATGGCCTTCGCCAGTTCGGCTCGGATGTGGGTCATCGTCCGTTCTCCCCTGGCTTACCGAGCCGACTGCGCGACGCGCTCGACCTCTTCCTTCCGGGCGACGGCGAAGCTCGTGAGATCGGCCTTGGCGGCGAGCGCGATCTCGGTCGCAAGGCACGAATGGATCGCCTTGGTCGACTTGTGGGAGGCGGTGATCGCTCCCTGGGCGAGATTTCGCACGGCCACCCCGACGCGGCGGGCGGGCGAGGAGTCGACGGCCCTCGGCACCGAGATCCCCCCGAACTGGAGCCGGGTGACCTCCTCGCGCGGGGCGGCGTTCTCGACGGCGTTGACGAGCAGCTGGAGCGGATTCTTCCCTTCCTTCTCGGCGAGCTCGAGGAACGCTTTGCGGACGGTCGTGAGCGCCTTCGACTTCTTGCCGGTGAACTTTCCGCCTTTCATCAAGTGGTTGGCGAGGCGTTCGACGAGGTGCATGTGGGTCTTCATGAACGGCCGGCCCGAGAGCTTCCCCTCGGAGTGCGGCGCGTAGATCGGGTGAAGGTAGAGGTACGGCTGGAGGCCGGGGTCGTGGACCTCGATCCCCTCGAACGGGAACTTTCCGAACAACGGCGGCAGCGGGAACGGCGGGGGCGCCGGGGGCGTCGGTCGGACGATCGTCGGGCCGGGGCCTTCGTCCGGGGCTTCCGCCATGAGGCGGGGGTCGGTCGTTCCCCTCATCGCTGCGGCTTCTCCTTGCGTCCGCGCACCAGCTCGTCGAGCGAGACGCTGTTCACCTGGATCACCTTGTAGCGGACGCCGGGAATGTCGCCGTAGGACCGGCCCATGCGGCCGCCGATCCCCTCGACGAGGACCTCGTCGTGCTCGTCGATGAAGTTGATGGCACCGTCACCGACGGCGAACGCGGTGATCTGCCGGCCGTTCTTGATCAACTGGACCTTGACGCACTTGCGGATCGCCGAATTCGGCTGCTTCGCCTCGACACCGACCTTCTCGATGACGATGCCGCGGCCCTGAGGCGCCCCCTCCAACGGGTCCGAGCGTTCCTGCAGATGCAGCGTCCGACGCTTGTAGTACCGGTCCGACCAGCGTCGCCGCTGGCGGAGGGCCGCGAGGCGGCCTGCAGTGTTGATTCCGGACGGCGGAGACATCGGCTCTCGGCGGGTTCCGAGCGAGAAGGCCACCGTATTTAAGGCTCACCCGAGCTAAACGCCGAGACCGAGCTTCGACCGTTTTCCCGGGGCAAACAGCCGTGCCCGCCGAGGGCGGGAGCTCCCCCACGAGAGGGGAGGAGGAGTCATTCTATCCCGACCCATACTACGGCCCCTGGCATGCCGGCACCGTCCAAGACCCGGCCCGTAGAATCCCAGCTGGAGGAGCTCGCTCGGGAGGTCGCCCGCTGCCGACGCTGCCCGTTGCACAAGACCCGGAAGCACGTGGTGGTCTACCGGGGCTCCCCCTCGCCGAGGGTCCTCTTCGTCGGGGAGGCCCCCGGGGAGGAGGAGGACCTCCTGGGCCGCCCGTTCGTGGGCCGGTCCGGCAAGATCCTCGACCAGGCGATCGCCCAGACGGGCCTCACCGAGGGCGAGTACGGCGTGCTCAACGTCGTGAAGTGCCGACCCCCGGGAAACCGGTTCCTCCGGGAAGCCGCGACGAAGTGCCGGCCGTATCTCGAGCGCCAGTTGAGCCTGCTCAACCCGCAGGTCGTCGTCCCCCTCGGGGCCCACGCCCTCTACGCCTTCCTTCCGACGGGTGGGAAGATAACCGAGCTCGCCGGCAGATCCTTCGACTCCGATGGCCGTGCGGTCTTCCCGATGCTGCACCCGGCGGCGATGCTCCATTCCCCGGGGCTGCGCGAGCGCTGGGAGCGCGACGTCCGGACGCTCGGGGGCTTTCTCGCCTCGGGCCCGCGCTAGACCTATTACGGAGCCGCCGCTCGCCGGGCCGTGGTCCGCGTCGACCTGTTCCTCCTCGGCGGTTCGTACCAGGCCGTCGAAGACGGCGTGGTCATCGAGCTCTACGGCAAGACGCCGGCCGGCGAGGCGCTGGTCGCCCGCTACTACGGATTCCGGCCCTACTTCGTCCTCACGGAGCCCACCGAGGAGACGCTCGGCCGGCTGCGCTCCGACCCCGAGGTCGTCGACATCTCGGCGTTGCGCACCTGGGTCGCGGGAAAGGACCACGACGCCATGCGCGTCACCATCCGCTCTCCCTGGAAGGTCCCGGAGTATCGGGAGCGGTACCGCAAGCCGACGGAGGAGGACAGCGTTCTCGCCTGCGATATCCCATTCGTCCACCGCTTTCTCTACGACAAGGGGCTCGGCCTCACCGTCCAGTTCGACGCCGAGGACGACGACCCCGAGGTAGCCAAGCGCTACACGGTCTCCCGCGTGGTGAAGGTCCTCCACGACGACGCTCGGGACATCCATCCCGCCGAGCCGTTCCGGCCGCCGCTCACGGTTCTCTCCTTCGACATCGAGAATGCGATCAAGGAGCGGACCATCTTCACCATCTGCGGAGTGGTGGCACGCGGCGACGGCAGCCGCAAGACGTTCCGGTTCGGTTTCCCGGAGGAGCGGAAGATCCTCGAGGGATTCGTCGGAGTGATCGCGGACGAGGACCCGGACGTCATCACGGGCTACAATATCGGCGGGTACGACCTGCCGCTCCTGGAAGAGCGGGCAAAGGCGCTCGGCATGTCCGAGCTCCCGCTCGGCCGCGACCATCTACCGATGCGGGACGCCGGAGAGCGCCTCTGGCGCATCTCGGGCCGGATCGTGGCGGACGCCTGGTGGTCGGCGCGCCGCGACCTAAGGCCGAAGCAGGAGTCGCTCCAGTTCGTGGCGCGTACCCTCCTCGGCGACACCAAGCTCGACGTCGACCGTCGCAACATCGCCTCGGAGTGGGCGAAGGACCCCGAGCGGGTGATGGAGTACTGCGAACACGACGCCGACCTCGCCCTGCGGATCCTCCAGCGGCTTCGCACCGTGGAGCGCGCCGCCGACCTCGCGACGGTGGCGCACCTCCCGCTCGAGGAGGGGCTCAACGGCCGGACCTCGCAGTACATCGACGCGCTGCTCGTCCCGCTCGCCGACCGTCGGCAGATCGGCGTTCCGATGACGCGCCGGGTCCGGCGCGACAACCCGATCGAGGGCGGCTACGTCCACGCCATCCGGCCCGGGATCTATCGGTGGGTGGTGGTGCTCGACTTCAAGTCGATGTACCCGTCGATCATCATCGCGAAGAACATCTGCTTCACCACCCTCTCGGATTCCGGGGCGACCTTAAGCCCCTCCGGGGCCCGGTTCGTCACCCCCGATGTGCGCCAGGGGATCGTCCCGGAGATCCTGAGGAGCCTTCTCGCCGACCGGGACCGTTTCCGCGCGCTCTCCCGCTCCGCCGAGACCCCGGAGCTGCGCGAGTACTACGACGGTCTCCAGAACGCCGTCAAGATCCTGATGAACTCTTTCTACGGAGTCCTCGCCTCGACGTTCTACCGGTTCACGAACAAGGACATCGGCGCCGCGATCACGGCGTTCGCCCGAGACGCCATCACTTCGATCATCCGGACCCTGGAATCGGACGGCCTCGAAGTCGTCTACTCCGACACGGACAGCGTCTTCGTCCGTTCCCCCACCCCCACGCTCGAAGGGTCGAAGGAGGTCGGCGAATCGATCTCCAAACGGTTCACCGCCGCGGGGGTCACCTTCGAGTTCCAGTCGGTCTACGAATCGTTCTTCTCGCACGGCGCCAAGAAGCGCTACGTCGGCCGGACCGCCTGGCCGAAGGAGGAGCAGGTCGTCCGCGGGTACGAGACCCGCCGGACCGACGCGTTCGACTTCCAATCCGAGGCGCTGCTCGCCGTCTTCGACCTCGTGCTGAGCGGCGACACCGATGGGGCGGTCACCAAAGCGCGGGAGCTCGTCCTGCAATGCCGGGAAGGGAGGGTGCCGATCGAGAGGCTCGTCATCGCCCGCTCCGTCCGGGCCGAGGAGCAGTACAACGAATCCACCCGGGACGCTCTCCCGTTCCTGCGCGTCTTCCGCCGCCTGAAGGAGGAAGGGTACGACGTCATCCCCGGGATGAAGGTCGCCTGGATCGTCACCGACGCCCGGAAGAGCCCGCAGGAGATCGAGCCGTGGGTCGACGGGCGGCCGTTCTCGGCGAAACCCGACTTCTCCTACTACGCCGACCGGGTGGCGCAGACCCTCGCCCGGGTGACGGAGGTGTTCGACTGGGACGCCGCCGCACTCCTGCGGGGAAGCCACCAGCAGCGCCTCGGTGCCGCCGAGCCTCCCGCGTCGCCGGTCTCCTCCGACGGCGCGACGCTCGATTCCCCGGTCGCCGACCTAGGAAAGCCGCGCAAGCACCGTCAGAGGACCTTCGAGTAGCGACGGCCCAGCCTGGCGGGCGACCGCCGCTACGGCGGCGCCGTGTACTCCCGTTTCCACGGCTCGTGCTCGCCGCGGAGCGACAGGACCGCCCCGACGACCGCAATAGGGATGCCGAGAAGGCCGATCGGCGGCGGGACGATCCCGAGGAGAACGGCCGATAGGGCAAGCGTGAACACCGGGATCGACGCCATCAGGAGGGCGGGCAGGATGAGCCCGGCCCTTTCGATCGCCGAGAAGTAGAGCGCCGGCGCGAGGAAGAAGCTCGAGAGCCCGAGGGCGACGACGAGCAGGAGCGTGGGGTAGAGCGGGAGCAGAAGGCCCGAGAGGCCGCCCGGCAGCAGAAAGGCGACCGGCACGGTCACGATCCCGGCAACAATCGTCGCGTGCCCGACCACCGCGCTCACCGGGGTGCTCCGGCTGGCCTTGGCCATCAGAAGGAAGTAGAGGCCGATGGCGACCGGCATCACCGGCGCGACGAGCCACGCCGCCAGGCTGAGCGGGTGGCTCTGGCCGCTCCCGACGATCGTCAGCGAGGCCCCCGCGGTGCTCAGCAGGAGTCCGGCGAGGAAGACGACCGACGAGAGCTTGGCCCGGCCTTCCCGGTAGATCAGCATCAGGAACAGTGGCGTGAACACGACGTCGCCCACCAGGGAGAGCAGCGCCGCGTCGACCGCCCCGGCGAGGTAGGTGACGGCGAGGACGCTCAGTTGCATCGCGAGCAGGAGCCCGACCCTGAGGTACGCCTGACCGTCCGTCAACAGCTTACGGAGCGCATCCCCGTGTCCCTGGAGGACGGCGTAGCCGCAGTAGGCGACGCCCGCGAACAGGAACGGCTCGGCGATGAGCGCACCGGGCCCTGCGGCGGGGGTGGCGGCGTAGACGAAGAAGTAGTACGACGCCCAGATGAACCCCGCGCTCAGCGCGAGGGCCCCCGCGACGCCGGACCTGCCGGCGCTTCCCGTCATTCGAGAAGCGTACCGGACCCGCGATTTACCCTTTGGCGCGCGAACCCCGCGGGGTCGTCGGCGGAGCCCGATGCCCTAGTCGTATCCGTCGTATCGGAGCCCGAGGCCCGGTAGGCTCACGCCCGACCCCCGCGACACCCGCCCGATCTCCCGGACGTCCGACGCGCCGGCGCGGCCGAGCTGCCGAACGATCTCGCGGGCGTGCCCGGGGTCCACGACGACGACGAACCCGACCCCCATGTTGAACGTCTGGAACATCTCTTTGGGGGCGACCTTACCGAGTTTGGAGAGCCACTCGAAAACTCCCGAGAGCTTCGGCCAACGGTCGAGGACGAACTCAAGGTCGTCCCGAAGCCGAGCGAGGTTGCGAACCCCGCCTCCGGAGATGTGGGCCAGGCCGTGGACCCCGGGGCGGTCGACGATCGCCTCGACCGCCGGAACGTAGATACGCGTCGCGCGAAGGAGCTCGCGCCCCAACGGCACCCTTGCCCCGGGCCGGTGCGCGTCAAGGTCGACCCCTTCGCTCTTGAGAAGTCGGCGAAGCAACGTAAAGCCGTTCGAATGGAATCCGGTGGAGCGGAGTCCGAGGAGGACGTCCTCCGCTCGGACCGCGCGCCCCGTGACGGGTTTGCGGGCGCCGGGGAAGAATCCGACCGCCGTCCCTCCCAGGTCAATACCGTGGACGATCTCGGGCACGATCGCCGTTTCGCCGCCGAGCAGCGCACATCGCCCCTTGCGAAGTCCCCGGCCCAACCCCCGGCCGATCGCTCGGAATCGCTCGGGGTCCGGCCTCCCTCCCGAGATCACGTCGACGAGACCGAACGGACGCGCGCCGACCGAGGCTAAGTCGTTGACGTTGATCGCGACCATGTCTTCGCCGACCGACTCCCATTCGTCCATCGCCTCGGCCAGGAGGACCTTGGTGCCGACGGTGTCGGTGGTGACGGCGACCACCTCCTTTCCGATGCGGGTGAGCCCGGCGTAGTGGCCCAGGACCGGCAGGGGCCGGCCGTATCCGGACGGCGGGGTGTAGCGAGCCTCGCTCAGAAGAGCCTTGAGGGAAAGGGAGCGCGAATCCACGTCGACACCGGAGCGGGCGTACGTCCAGCTCTCGGCGTTGCGTCGCTTCGCCACGCTGGGGCGAGCGCTTCCCGACCAAATACGTGGCGGCCGCCGGGGGCGACGCCGGAGACACCAGAATCCCCGGGGAACCCATGATAACCTCATCCCCCGTCCCGTCGGGGATGCCGGCCCGCGCTCGCGCCCCTCTTCGCGGCGGGCGGAGACCGCATGAGCCCCACCCCCGCCCCTCGCTCGTGCTGGTCGGCCGCACCTGGCTCCACGGCAAGCTCGAGCCCGTGGAGATCGGCCTCGGGGAGGACGGGCGGGTGCTGAAGCTCGCGAAAGACCTGCGCGGCGACGAGCGCCACGACGTCGGGGAGGCGGTGA
>JAKIWY010000062.1 GCA_022749835.1 Thermoplasmata archaeon
ACTGAGCCGGCCATCCAGCTGACCGGATACTGGGTGTTGCAGTACCATTGAATGCACGTCGCCACATAGCCGGTTCCGTTGAACGTGACGATCGTGCCAGCCGGACCCGAGGTCGGACTGACCGTCAACCGCTGCACCATGGTGAAAGTTGCATTCGCCAAGCCACCTCCCGAGTCGCTCGCCGAGAACGGATGTGGGCCGACGTACGTGAAGGGGACCGTGTAGGTGCAACTGAAACTTCCCAGCGAACTTGTGGTCGCATTGCACGCAGTCCCTCCGCTCCAACTCACGGTGACCGCGGAATTCTTCGCGTAGCTGGTTCCTTTGAAGGTGACCGTCGTTCCCCCGAAGCCGGACGCCGGAGTCACCGTCAGTCCGGGCGTGTAGGTCACCTTGAACTTCGCGGTTGCGGTGTTGGGTGTGGGATCTGAGCCGGAGAAGGTGTAAGACCCAGTGGTGGTGCCGGCGGGGATCGTGTACGTACAACTGAAGCTGCCGATGCTGCTGCCGAACCCGTAGCAGGCGACCACTGAGCCGGCCATCCAGCTGACCGGATACTGGGTGTTGCAGTACCATTGAATGCACGTCGCCACAAAGCCGGTTCCGTTGAACGTGACGATCGTGCCAGCCGGACCCGAAGTCGGACTGACGGTCAGCCGCTGCACCATGGTGAACGTCGCATTCGCCAAGCCCCCGTTGCCGTCAACGGCGGAGAAGACGTGGCCCCCGAAGTAGGTGAACGGAATCGCGTAGCTGCAACTGAAGCTGCCGGCGGAATCCGTCGTCGAGTTGCAAGCTGTCCCCTCACTCCAGTTGACGGTCGCGGAGGAGTTCTTCGCATAGCTGGTCCCTTTGAAGGTAATTGTTGACCCACCGTGCCCCGACCCCGGGCTCACGGAGAGGACGGGGGTATAGGTCACCTTGAACTTCGCCGTGGCGGTGTTCGGTGTCGGGTCCGAGGCAGTGAATGTGAACGACCCAGTCGGCGTGCCCGCCGGGATCTGGTACGAGCAACCGAAACTCCCGATGCTGCTTCCGAATCCGTAGCATGCGGTCACGCTTGCCGCCTTCCACGTCACGGAATACTGGGTGTTGCAGTACCACTGAATGCACGTCGCGACGAATCCGGTCCCGTTGAACGTGACGATGGTGCCGGCCGGACCCGAGGTCGGGCTGGCCGTCAATGAGGGAGTCACAGAGTACGTCGTGTTGGCGGTATTAGAATTCGCGTCCGTGGCGGTGAAGGTGTGCGCCCCGAAGTACGTCGTCGCGATAGCGTACGAGCAGTTGAACTTCCCGGCGACGTCGGTGGTGGCGGAGCATGCCGTTCCCGAACTCCATGTCACGCTCACCGTCAACTTTGAGGCGAAGTTGGTCCCTTTGAACGTAAGGTTCGCCGCCACCGGCCCACTGTTGGGAGTCACCGTGAGCGCCGGGCTAACGGAAGGGAATCTCGAGGCCACCGCGCCGAGCGGATGATGAGTCGAAACTGGCACCCCGGTCGGGGAGCCGGCGCCCACTCCCGTCAAGGCGGTCCAAGCGAGGACGGAAAGGAGAACCAAAGTCACACCGAGAACACCGAGTCGCGCGGGGAGCATGGAGGGCATGGCCGCGGCGACCTGTCTTCTCTCGATAAGACTTCCTGTTCTCGCAAAGCCATGAATTCTCCGGAGGCCGGCCCGGCCGTTTCCCGGGGCGGTCGTCAGTCCCCGCCCGTCCGCTTCCCGCAGGAGGTTGATGCGCCGCGCTTCGCACGATCGCCCACCCCGTTCTTGGGTGAATCGAACTCCCGTCCGCTGCCGCGTGCTGCGCCCCAGCACACCGCGGGCAATACGTATTAACCCCCCTCCGGGTGCGCCGGATACCCGGAACCCCCCATTCGCGTTCGCTTATCGGGGCGCCCAGGAGACTAGATGACCGCCCCCGAAAGCCAGCAGAATGCCGTGCCGCGCCCCGCGACGACCTTCGACGACCTACCGCTCCACGTCACGCTTCGCCAAGGCGTGCGCGAGATGGGATACCATGAGCCGACCCCCATCCAGGAGGGCGCCATCCCCACGGCCGTCCTCGGCCGGGACATCATCGGAACGGCCCAGACGGGAACCGGAAAGACGGCTGCCTTCCTGCTTCCGATCCTCGAACGCCTGCTCGACCGGCCCCGCGGCCCGATCTACGCCCTCGTTCTGACCCCCACGCGGGAACTCGCCCTCCAGGCCGAGGGATTCCTGAAGAAGCTCGGACGGCACACCCGGCTTCGCGGCGCGGCGGTGTACGGCGGCGTCGGCATGGGCGACCAAGAGCGCGCGCTGCGCGGAGGGGCGGAGATCGTCATCGCCACTCCCGGCCGACTGCTCGACCACATGCAACGCGGCTACGTCGACTTCCGGTCCCTCCGGATCCTGATCCTCGACGAGGCCGACCGGATGCTCGACATGGGCTTCCTTCCCGACGTGCGGCGGATCCTTTCGAGGATCCCGAGGGACCGCCAGACGATGCTCTTCTCGGCGACGATGCCCCCCGAGATCGTCCGGCTCTCCCAGGAGTTCCTCAAGGACCCGAGGATCATCCGGGTCGACCCGACGACCGTCGCGGCGGCCGGGGTGACCCACCGTGCTTACGTGGTCTCTCCCGATCGCAAGACGGACCTGCTCATCGAGCTGCTTCGGGACCGCGAGATGTCGAGCGTCCTCGTCTTCGTGCGCACCAAGCACCGCGCCGACCGGCTCGCTCGCCAGCTCGAGCAGCGCGGGATCAATGCCTCCGTCATCCACGGGGACCGCAGCCAGAGCCAGCGGGTCCGCGCGCTCGAGGGATTCCGCGCCGGCCACAGCCGTCTCCTGGTGGCGACCGATATCGCCGCCCGCGGCGTCGACGTCGAAGGGGTCAGCCATGTCGTCAACTACGACGTGCCGAGGGAGCCCGAGACGTACATTCACCGAGTCGGTCGAACCGCCCGCGCCCAGCGCCGCGGGGACGCCGTCACCCTCGTCTCCCGTGAGGAGCTCGACGAGTTCGCAAGGGTTGAACGCCTGCTCGGCTCCGAGATCCCCCGCGCAGAGACACCGGAAGGGATGGGCCCGGGACCGACCCAGAGCTACCAGCGTTCTACGCCGCCAAGTCGCGGAATCTACCGGGGACCTTCGGCGCCACGGCTCGGCGGGAACCGCCCCCACGGCGTCGGCCGACGGCCGCGACGTTACTGAGCCTGGATCCTATCGGGTTCAATTCCTCGTCCGCCCGGAACGACCCCGGAAACAACGGGGTCGTCTCCTCCGGCGTGAACTCCTCCGGAGTTTCGGCCCAGGCGGGGAGCGCGTAGCAGGAGAGCCGGCTCCACGCGGAGGGGTTCTTGGGCCGGGAGTAGCGCCACATCATCAGGGCGGCGATTGTCCCCAGGACGAGGCTCGCCACGAGGGCTCCTCCGGCGATCCATCGACCCGCAGGGAACGTCGAGGCGCTCGGAGCGGCGTGGGAAGCCGGACCGGGACCGAGGGACTGGGAGTTGACCGTCACGACCACC
This sequence comes from Thermoplasmata archaeon, assembly GCA_022749835.1. Lineage (GTDB taxonomy): Archaea > Thermoplasmatota > Thermoplasmata > Lutacidiplasmatales > UBA184 > Lutacidiplasma. The sequence goes on from JAKIWY010000062.1 coordinate 3,521, forward strand.
GAGGAGGTCGCCACCGCGGAGCTCGCGTCCACGACGGAGACCGAGGCGTTGAACGATCCTGTTGCATTCGGCCAGCAGGAGTAGGTCCCGGGCCCTTCGGGGCGGCATGTGGAGACCGGCAGGCTCCAGGCGAGGTGGTACGGCGGCTCTCCTCCGGTGACGTTGACCAGGAGGGTGACCTTGCCCCCGAGCGCGACGGCCGCCGGGGAGGCGACGAGCCGTGTGAGGAGCGGGGCCCGTGCGACGTGGACGCTCTCGGTCAGGCTCGCCTGAGAACCCCGGGCATCGGCGACGCTCAGGGAGACCGTGTAGGTTCCCGGTGACGCGAAGGCGTGCTGAACGCTGAGCCCGCTCGAGGACGTGGCACCGTCCCCGAAGCTCCAGAGGGCGCGGTAGGGCATCATCCCCCCCTCGACCGATGCGTTGAGCGTGACGGCAGCATCGGGAGGAAGGACGCCTGGGACGTGGTCCACGCCCACGGAGAGCGGCGTGAGGAACGCCCAGGCGCCGGCGTACTGTCCTTTGGTCTCCTTTCCTTCGGCGACCAGGAGGTAGCCATCGGAGGCATCGTAAGCCGCGCTCGCACCGGAGCGCGCGGGCGGAGCGTGCGTGATCTCGCCCGTGAGGTCCACCCAGAAGTTCCCGGTGAACTCCCACGTGTCCCCGAGGGCGACCCCGGCGTCCGAGCCGCCGAACAGGACGACCGAATCGAGTCCCGGGTCGAAGGCGCTCGGCGCGTCGGATCGGACGGACGGCGCCGGGCCGGCCGGCGTCGAGACGTTGGTCCAGCCTTCGGCAGAGAATAGCCAGGTGTCGTTGCACGGATTCCCACAGACGCCGACGCCTCCGAAGAGGACGATCTTTCCGGTGTGGGTATCGTAGGCGATCGAAGCGAGCGAACGGGCCGGCGGCGAAGCCGGGAGCGACCCGGTCAGGTTCTGCCACGCACCGCCGGAGAACTCCCAAGTGTCCGAGAGGTTGGCGCCGTAGACGCTTCGGCCTCCGAACAAGATCAGCCCCGTCGCCGACGCGGCGAGGGCGGCGAACGACCGGGGTGACGGGGAGGTCCCCGACGCGAGCTGGCTCCAGAGTCCGCCCGCGAAGCTCCATGTGTCGCCCAGGGGGGTAGCTCCGTTGCTGCCCCCGAACAAGACGATCTCACGGTCCGAGGAGTCGTAGGTGACGCTCGCCCCGAAGCGCGCACTCGGGGAGACGCCCACGGTGCTGGTGACGTTCGTCCAGTTCCCCCCTCGGAACGTCCAGGTATCCCCCCTTGGGCAAATCACCGGGCCGCAGCCTCCGAACAGGAGCACGTTCCCCGACGAGGCGTCGTACGCTCCCGCCCCTTCGCTGCGGGGCGGTGGGGATGACGACCCGCCGGAACTCAATCGGACGAAGGCGGGCGCGGCCGGCGAGGAGACCAAGGCGGCCATCGGACAGTTCCACGATGCTCCAGGCCCGACGCAGCCGGTCGAGGCGGGTCGGGAATCCGCCAACGGAGTGTTGGGGATCCCCGCCGACGTGCCGGGATGGGAGAGCGCATGGTTCAGGAGTTGGGGTTGGGAGAGGCCGAAGACGGACGGGCCAAGAAGGAGGAGGGCGACGGCGCCGCCCACGGCCAACCGCCCTACAAGAAGCGCCGCCCCGAGGGCACCCCTACGCATACATACGCATTCCTTCGCGTTATACTTCAAGCTGAGCCGCTATTTTGTACAATCCGCACGGCTCCGGGAGGCCCCGACGCACGGCACGAGCAGCGTGGTGTTCGAAGGAGGGCCCAACGGGTCAGTGCGCGGGGATGTCGTCGATCACTTTCGCGAACGCCGAGAGCATCTCCGCCGCCGGGGCGAGATGGCGCTGGGTGATCTCCTCGACGTTGACCCCGACCGGTACCCCGATGTGGCCCTCGGCGACGCCGGCTCGGACCTCCCCGAAGACCCGCAGGGCGTGGACGACCGACCGGGCGGCCGACTCCTTCTCCTCGCCGTTCAGGATGGAGCGTTCGGCACTCTCGGGGATGTCGGCGCCCAACCATCGAACGAACTCGGCATCGCCCTCGTCCACCAGGGGGGCCACGCTCAAGAGGACCGAGGCGGGGCGGATCCCCGCTCCCCGGCACAGCGTGTCGTACTCGCGCAGCATGCGAAGCGCCCCTTCGCTGTCGAAGAGGATCTGCGTCGTGAAGAACGAGGCCCCCGCCCGGGTCTTGGCGAGCATCCGGTGGGCCTCGCCGGTGCGCTGGGGGATCGAGATGTTCCCGAGGAGCCCGCCCGCGTGCTGGACGATCGGCTGGCAGTGGCGGTTCGCCTCGATGACCGGAGGTCCCGGGTAGGGGATGTACCGGCTCGAGCCCCCGACGAGCACCACGTGGCGGACCCCGCGCTCGACCGTCTCCCTCGCCCACTGCGAGACGGCCTCCAGCGACGGAAGATAGGCGACGATCTTGTTGACGATCACTTCGCGGCCGATCCGGTCCGCCAAGGTGCGCCCGAAGACCCGGACGTCGGAGCTCCGGTAGAACGGCTTGCCGTCATGGTTCTCGTCGACCAGCTCGGGGACGTCGATCGCGTCGACCCGTGGGATCGTCTCGATCAGCTTCACGAGCTCCTCGAGGTGCGCCTTGGACCGGGTCGCGCTCGTCCGGGAGGACGGCGGGACCGGTTCGAAAAGGAGAGGACGGTCGCGCAGCGATTCGGAGAGCGAACGGGACATTGAGGAGGGCCTGGGCTTGGATTGGTCCCGAGCCGAGCACGTCTATGAAGCTTCTCGATTCGCTCTCTCTTGCGGTGGATGCAATCGTCGCTCGGGGAGCGCAAACCCACCGGCCGGCCCTAGGACCGGGACTGCGAGTCGCTATCCGAGCGCTCCGATTCGGCCGGGCGGATGGGAAGCTCCCACCTGAGGCTCGACCTGGCCCTACTCCGCCAGGGTCTCGCCATCGGCGTCGAGTTCGGCTTCGGTTCGCTCGAGGGTCTCGCCCGTACCGCCGAACTCCTCGAGCACTCCGTCTACGAGGCGGGCTCGCTCCGGCGCCTTCCGGACGGCCTCGGATTCACTCTGCTGAACCCGCCTCTCCGCATGGGCGCCTTCTCCGAGATCCGGGTCTGGGTCAACGAAGTTCCGGTTCCCGCGGATTCGGCGTCGGTGACCGTAGAGGGAGAGAGCGGGCCCCGGCGGCTCTCCGGAGTGACGGCGTTGGCTCCGGTGTCGATACCCGTCGGACGGCGTTCCCGCTTCCGGCTCGCCCTTCGCGAGGTCCCTTCAGGCACCCTGACGGTTCGCATGGAGTTCGACAGCGTCGCGATCCCCCCGCACGTCTGGGTCGAGTTCTCCGGGGTCCCCGGGGCGGAGGCGGTGTGAACCAGCCCGAACCGTCCGGGATCTCCCGCGTGTCCCCGGAGGACCCCTCGTTGGCCCGGCGGCCGGTCCTGCTGACGAGCCAGCGCTCGGCCGTGTTGCTCAACCGACGAGGGGAGCTGCGCTGCCTCAGGGAATCCCGAGGAGGGGAGATCGACTGGGGAGGCGTCTACTCCGAAGGAGTCCGCCTGACCGGCCCGTGGGAGGTGCGTCTGGCCGGGCCCGACGGTTCGATCCCGATCTCGAGCGCCACCGAGAGTCTTGTCGAGGAGCGTTGGGGGGTCCGAAGCCGGCATCGCACGGCCACGCTCGTTGCCGACCAAGAGCTCCAGGCGCTCGAGGAGCCCCCGGGAGTCGGCCGTCGGCTTCTCCTCTCCTCGACCACCGGCCGGCCCGTCGACGTGACAGTCGAGCTCGAGTTTGCCCCGTTCCTTGCGCCCGTACTCATTGAGGGGGTGAAACCGTACGTCTACCGGGCCCGCACGCGCGGGCCCCGGGTGATCGTCGCGACCCACGGATACTCCCTGGCCCTGGACTCCGACCCTCTCCCCTCCCGACTCGCCCTGAACGGTCGTCCGTGGATCGGGGGCCGTTTCGAGGGGGAGCTCACGAGTCTCCGGACCGATTTCGATGTCCGGGTCCCGTCGGCCGGGACGAGCTCGCTCTGTTGGGTGACCTGGGGCGGGCTCGAGCGTACGGTGGAAGGGGACCCGGAGCTGGGGCTGCGCGCGCTCGAGCGACGGGAGACCTGGGAGGCGGAGCGAAGGCGCATCTGGGAAGGCTGGCTCGGTTCGATACCGAAGCTCTCCCTACCGGATGCGCCGCGCGTCGAAGAGGCGTTTCGCCGGGCGTGCGAAGCACTGTACTCCCTCTACACTCGACCCGAACCGACGATGACGGGTCTGGTCGCGGGATTCCCCTGGTACTCCGCCATCTGGTGCCGCGACCTCGCCTGGATGCTTCCCGCCGTCCTGTGGATGGGGGACTTCGCCCGGGTCGAAGAGGCTCTTCGCACGGTCTTCCGGTACCAGGCCCGGGCGGACCTTCCCGTGCTCGGCGCGACGGCCGGGGAGCTGCCCATGCAGCTCTCGCCCGGCCCCGTCTTTCTCTTCGGGACTTCCGACACGACGCTCCACTATCCGACGATCGTCCGTCG
>JAKIWY010000063.1 GCA_022749835.1 Thermoplasmata archaeon
GATGCGATCCAGCGGGCCGAGCTCTCGCTCAAGCGGCGGCACACCGTCTGGGTCGACCACACCGAGCAGCACGGCGGGGCTCTCGTGATCGAGCGTCGCCGCGTTCCCCCGGGTCACGACGACCTGAGGATCGGAACCCCGACCCTCGTCCACGCCCCGTACTGGTACATCGAAGGTGCGCAGGGACGCGTGGTCCTGGACGCGGTGACCGGCGCGCGCTCGTCCGCCGACCCCCAGGAGACGGACGCCGGCGCGCCGTAGGGACGAGCGGCCGATTCTCGTCGAACTATCGACAGCGGACCGACGGGGCCCCGCAACCGCCGAAGCTAGAGGCTCTCCAATGAGCAGCCGCCCCGCGGGTTCAATATAGGCCTCACGGGCGCCCGGTGAAGGCTCCCTAGGGGGGCTCAGTTGACCAGGCTGGGGTTGCCACCGCGACCTAGCCGTAGGACCAGGTCTGATTCATGAGCGTCCCCGCGGAGGTGGTCTGCCCGCCGAAAGCTATGACGCTCGATGTCTTCGGGTCGTAGACCCCCATCGTGCTTCCCGTGGTAGGTGGGGCATGGGTGAGTCCGCCGGAGAGATTGGTCCATTGACCGAAGGCGAACGACCAGGTTCCGTTGATGTCGTTGCCACAGCCGACCGTGATGCAACCTCCGAACATGATGATCACATGGCGCGCCGGGTCGAAGGTCATCACCCCGAGCCAGTGGGCCGGGGGGACCACCTTCGGGTTGAGCTTATGCCACGAACCGTGCTGGAAGAGCCAGCTGTCGCTGAGGCCGGTTCCCGCGCCGTTCACCCCGCCTTGGAGCAGGACCACTTTGGTTACGGGGTCGTAAGCCATTTGGGCGCCGCGTCGGGGGCTGGGTCCTGCGCTCAGGGAGAGGTTCGTCCACTTGCCCCCGGAATAGGTCCACGTATCGTTGTAGCAGGTAGATGAGCCGATGTAGGGGCAACCCCCGAAGAGCAGCACCTTTTGGGTCGCGGTGTCGTAGGTGACGCTGGGACCAAAGCGCGGCGAAGGGGCCAACCCGACGGCGGCGGAGAGGTCCTTCCAGCCCGCGTGCGTGAACTTCCACGTGTCGCCAAGCCCGGAGTTGTACCCCGAGAGTCCGCCGAACAGGAGAACATAGCCGTCCTTCGCGTCGTAGACCATCGCTTCACCGATGAATCGGGGCGAAGGTGCCACCGAGAATCGAGCACTGATGTTCGTCCAGCTGCCGGAGTACGTCCAGGTGTCGTTGGTGAGGTACGCGGGGCCCCCGGGGTACGACTGAACGTACCCTCCGAAGAGAACTCCTCGTGCCAGATTAGCGTCCCAAGCGAAGCCGCCCGTGGCGCGGTATCCGGGGTTGGTCGTCAGGCTACTTGTGAGGTTGGTCCAGGTCGCCGCGGCGGATGGATGGACTGCAGTGGAGGTTGAGATCCCGAGACTCGAGAGTCCGGCCGCGGGCATCGCCGGGAAGAGCAGAAGCGCCACTGCGCAGACCGGGGTGAGGGCGATGGCGATGCGGCGAACTAGGATCCGGCGCCGGCGGCTCTCGAGCAACATGGCCTTTCCGGCCAACGGCTTTGAGTAGATACACGTATCGACAAGGGTCGGACCGAGCCGGCCAGGGCACAAAGGAGTGTTTGTCTCCTTGCACACCTTTTTCGTGAGACTGCCGCTCCTGGTGCCGTGCCCGCGACGTCCGAGTCCGCTCTAGGTCCACATGGCCGACTTCATGTCGATCAACGGCACGGGCGGGCAGCCCAGGCCGGTGGCGCGCGGTCCCAAACTAGTGAACCCCCGGTCGCAGAGCCGGTCGGCGGCTCCTGGCCATCTGATCATGTACCCCGAGAGGCCCACCGCTTCACCGGCATCGGGACTCGGGAGGTGGGCGGTGATCCTGTCGCAGGCCGCGACGCCCAGGGTCCGAACAGGCCCCCCACGGTCAAATAGCGAACCCCGCTCGAACCACTGTGCTGCTCGAGCAGTTCGTCATCGGTCCGCTGCAGAACTTCACCTACTTGGTCGCGGACGCCGAGGGCGGGACGGGAGCGGTCATCGACCCCTCGTACGGCGTGGAACCGGTCCTCGAGGCGATCGACCGGCACCGCGTCAAGGTTCGCTACATCTTCAACACGCACAGCCACCAGGACCACACCGCGGGCAACGGCGAGATCCGGTCCCGCACCGGCGCCAAGGTCGTCGCCCACAAGCTCGCGCCGCTCGCCCAGGAGGTCAGCGTGGACGAGGGCGACCATGTCGAGATCGAGCGCATGACGGTCGCCGTGCTCTATACCCCCGGCCACACCCAGGACAGCGTCACCTACCGATTCGAGGGCCACCTCGCGACCGGCGACACGCTGTTCGTCGGCGAGTGCGGAGCGGTCCGCGCTCCCGGCGGCGACCCGAGAAGGCTCTACGACAGCCTGCAGCGATTGGCCGCGCTCGAGCCCGGGCTCATCATCCTCCCCGGGCACGACTACGGGGCGACGCCGACGAGCACCGTCGGCCGCGAGCGGGAGGAGAACTACACGCTCAAGCCCCGCTCAAGGGAAGAGTTCGCGCGCTTCATGGCGGAGTGAGCCCAAGTTCCCATGGCCCCTTTACCTCCCGTCGAAGGGCGCAGCCTTAGGGCGGTCGGAGCGCGCCGAGCCCATCCCCCGGCGCCTTCGAGCGCCGAGCTCGTCGCAACGCTTCGAAGGCTCGCGGCGGCCGGAGAGGGTCTCGTCGCCCTCTTCGACGCCGGGTCGATCGCCGGGGAGCGCCACCTCTACTCCGCCTGGGCCCACCTCGGCAGGTCGAGGAGTCGCGGAGAGTCGCGTCTCAGGGACCGGGGCGCGGAGCTCGCCCTTTACGTCGCCGGGGACGACCAGCTTCCCAGGGCCCTCGCCAAGGTCGGCGTCGCCCCCCAGACCGAAGAGTTCGTCCTGGTCGTCGAGAAGCCCCGGGAGCTGGAGGGGCTGTTGGGGGAATTCGGGCTCGTCGCCGACCCGGCGGTGTATCCGCGCGCGCTGGGAGCGAGCGTGCTCGAGCGGCTCGGGATCACCGAGGTCGAGCGCGGTGTCGTCCCCGAGGCCGGATGGGAGGGCCTCGTGCTCGAGCGCGTCGCCTTCGTCGACCTCGCCCCCGCGCGCTCCGGCGCGAAGCCGGCAGAAAAGCATTAGTCGGCGCAGCCCTTGGAACCGGCGGTCCGGCGTCCCCGATGCAGGTGTAATCTAGCGGTAGGATGTCAGCCTTCCAAGCTGACCACCCGGGTTCGAACCGGCGGAACGCCGAGGCGTCCGTCGCGAAATTCCCGGCGCCTGCACTCCGCCGGGGGCGGCGCCGGACCTCCGCCCGACCCCGCTTCCTCGCGCAGAGCTCCCCCCGGGGATCCTATATCGGGAGGTCGGACGGAGGCCGGGTACCCGACGAGGGGTGGCTCCCCGGCAAGACCATCGCCTCTTGGCTCCACGATGTCGGACCCGCGGTGTCGGCCGGTGCGCGGAAAGTGCCAAGAGAAGGGCGTGCCTTCGAATGGACGGATGCTGAGGTAGCCTAGCCCGGCAAGGCGCCAGCCTTGAAAGCTGGTGGCGGCAACGCCACGGGAGTTCAAATCTCCCCCTCAGCGCTCCGCCCGCCCGAGGCTCCGGCTCGATGGCGATCCGCGGTGGATGGCCGGATCGGGCTCCGGCGGGTCGCGAGTCCCGCAGCCCCTGTCGCGGCCCACAGGGCGGGTCCGAACCGTTTTGACCCGGGAGCCCGTCGAGGGCCGAGATGGCGGACTCGGCGGCGCTCTCTCCGCTCCTCGAACAGTACGAGGGGGTGAAGGCCCGCTACCCCGGCCACCTGGTCCTCTTCCGCGTCGGCGACTTCTACGAGACGTTCGGGGACGACGCCAAGCTGCTCGCCAAGGAGCTCGAGGTCGTGCTCACCGCGCGGGCACCGGACGGCCGCGGCGACCGGACCCCGATGGCCGGGGTACCCCACCACGCCGTGGAGAGCTATCTCGGTCGACTCGTCCAGAAGGGCTACAAGGTCGCGCTTTGCGACCAGGTCGAGGACGCGCGGTTCGCCAAGGGGCTCGTCCGTCGGGAGGTGACCCGTGTGGTCACGCCGGGAACGGTGCTCGAGGAGCGGATCCTCCCCGGCGCCGACCACAACTTCCTCGCCGCCGTGCGCTGGGAGGAGAGGGGACCCTCGGCGTACGCCGCGTGCGACATCACCACCGGCGAACTGTTCTTTGGGCCGGTCGAATCGGGGGGGCTGGACCGCCTGCTGAGCGCCCTTGCCCCGTTCTCGCCCCGCGAGATCCTGCTCGACGCCCGCTCGAGCGAATCGGTCTCGAAGCTGGAGACGGCGGTCCACCGGGAGTTCCCCTCCGCCCGCCTCGACCGGGCGCCCGAGCCCATGGCGACCGACGAGCTCCCAACGCTCCTGGCGCCTCTTGGCCGCTCGGGCGGGCCGGTCGGCGAGGTGACGAGCCGCCTCGCCGCCTACGTGCGGGCGACACAGCCCCGGCTACTCCCGTTCCTCGAACCGCTCGAGCGCACCGCAGGGGTCCGACGCCTGATCCTCGACCCGAAGACGCTTCGGCATCTCGAGATCAGCCGACCGATGAACCCGGACGACCCGGGTGGCCTGACGCTGATCGGGACCTGGGACGAGAGCGTGACCGCCCCCGGTCGAAGGGCCCTCGCCTTCTGGCTGAAGAACCCGCTCGCCGACGTACCCGCGATCCGGGACCGTCAGGATGCGGTGGAGTCGCTCAAGGAGCGCGGGGCGGAGCTGCTCAGCCTTCGACAGGAGCTCGCCAAGGTCTCGGACCTCTCCCGGATCGCCTCCCGGGTCGCGGGGCGGCGGGTGCGTCCCGGCGAGCTCGTCAGCCTGCGGGAGAGCCTGGAGGCGCTTTCCAGCGTGCGGGCCTGGCTCGGGCGCGCCCCGTTGAGCCCGATGGCCGAGCGCCTCGCCTCCCGTCTCGACCGGCTCCCGGAGCTGGTCGACCGGCTGCGCTCCGCGATCCAAGAACCGGTCGCGGTCGACGCCGACGACCCGAAGCTGTTCCGCACCGGCTTCTCCGAGGAGCTCGACCGCCGTCGTTCGGGAGAGGAGAAGGCGCTCAGTGAGCTCGAGCGCCTCGAGAAGCGGGAGTCGGAGGCGAGCGGCATCCGCTCGCTGAAGATCGGCTACAATCAGGTCTTCGGCTACTACTTCGAGGTCACCCGGCCTCACCTCGCCAAGGTCCCACCGCACTTCCGTCGCAAGCAGACACTCCAGGGCGCCGAGCGGTTCACGACCGACCGCCTCGCAGAGCTCGAGACGGAGATCCTGGGCGCGCGGCAGTCGGTCGGCACCCTGCAGGCCGAAGTGTGGGAATCCCTGCTCAACGAGATCGACCAGTGCGTCCCGAAGCTGCACCGGATCTCCCGGGCGATCGGCGAGCTCGACGCGCTGGCGACCTTCGCCCTCGTCGCCCAGGAGCGAGGGCACATCCGCCCCGTCGTCGACGAGAGCCTCCTGCTCCAGGTGCGCGACGGCCGACACGCGGTGCTCGACCGCACGCTGTCGGGCCGCTTCGTGCCGAACGACACCGAGCTGGACGGCGCCAACGACCGGCTCCTCGTGCTGACCGGACCCAACATGTCCGGAAAATCGACGTACATGCGGCAGGTCGGGCTCCTGGTCGTGCTCGCGCAGGCGGGCGCCTTCGTCCCGGCGAAGTTCGCCCGGATCGGGGTCGTCTCGTCGTTGTTCACCCGCATGGGGTTCACCGACGAGATCGGCCGCGGCAAGTCGAGCTTCATGGTCGAGATGAGCGAGGTCGCGGAGATCCTCAGGGACTCCGACGAGCGCTCACTCGTCCTCTTGGACGAGGTGGGCCGCGGGACGAGCACGTTCGACGGCCTGGCGCTCGCCTGGGCGACGTTGCGCCACCTCAATGACCGGTTGCGCTGCCGCACGCTCCTGGCGACGCACTACCACCAGCTCACCGAGCTCGTCGAGGGCCTCTCGGGCGCCCGCAACGCGCATCTCGCGGTCGCCGAGCGCGGCGACGACGTCGCGTTCCTCCACCGCCTGGTCCCGGGGAGCACCGACCGCTCCCTCGGGGTCCACGTCGCCAAGCTCGCCGGGATGCCCCCGGAGGTCGTCGCCGAGGCGACGCGCCTCTTAAAGCGCCTCGAAGCCGGCGGGATCTCCCTCGCCCCCTCCGGCGCGGCGCGGCGCAGGACCACGGGCTACACCCAGGCGATGCTACTGCCGGCGGAGGCCCTGGCGCCACCCTCGGCGCTCGAGGAGGCGCTCCGCTCGCTCGACCTTGACCGGATGACACCGCTCGAGGCGCTCGCCTGGCTGAGCGACTGGAGAGTTCGCCTCGCTGCCCCGCGGGACGGCGCCGGGTGAGCGCTTCTGCCATCACCCGCCGGCCGATCCGGCGCCTGGACGACCGAACCGTCCTACGGATCGCCGCCGGGGAGGTCGTGGAACGTCCCGCGTCGGTGGTCAAGGAGCTCGTCGAGAACGCGTTGGACGCCGGGGCGGGAGAGGTTCTCGTGCGCCTGGCCGGCGGCGGGCTCGAGCTCATCGAGGTCGAGGACGACGGCTCGGGGATCCCGGCGGAGGAGCTCACGATGGCGCTCGAGCGCCACGCGACGAGCAAGCTCGCAGGGCCGGAGGATCTCTCGGAGGTGACGACCTTGGGCTTCCGCGGTGAGGCGCTCGCTTCGATCGCGGCGGTCTCCAAGCTCCGATTGTTCTCTCGACCTCCCGGAACGGACGAGGCCCACGGGCTCCTCGTGATCGGGGGAGGGAGCCCCGAGGGGTTCGTCACCGGGCGCGCCCCGGGGACCTCCGTCGAGGTCCGGGAGCTGTTCTTCAACACGCCGGCCCGCCGAAAGTTCCTCAGGGCGCCGGCCGCCGAGCAGGTCGAGGTGCTGCAGACGATCGAGCGCCTCTACCTCGCCCGCCCCCTCGTCGGCCTCACGCTCCTCTCCGAGGACAGGGAGGTCGCCCGATTCCCGCCCTCCGCGAAGCTCTCGGATGCCGCGGGGCATGCGCTCGGACCGGAGTTCCTCGAGCAGTCGTTCGCGCTGAAGGCCGAGGGGGAGCACGGGCTCAGGCTGCGGGGCATCCTGGGACGCCCGACGATATCCCGGGCGAGCTCCACGGGCCTCTACCTCTCCCTGAACGGCCGGGTGATCGTCTCACGCGGGCTCTCACGGGCGGTCGCCCTGGCGTTCGCGGACCACCTGCCGAAGGGGCGGTTCCCGGTGGGCGTCATCCACTTCGAGGTCGCCCCGTCCCGCGTCGACGTCAACGTCCATCCGACGAAGCGGGAGGTCCGGATCGCACGGGAACGCGATCTAGAGGACCTCCTGCGAGGGGCTGTGCGGGCCGCGCTGTTGGCGGCGCCGGCCGTCTCGGAGCCACTGACGGCCGTGTCCGGCGTGGCTGCCCCCCCCGCGATCCGCACTTTGGACGACCTCTCCCCGGAGCCGATGACCGGGCCGGTTTCGGTCGCGCTCCCCCGGGTCGGCTCCTCCGTGCGACCGCTCTCTCCGCTCGCCCACCGTCGGGAGGTCCGGGGGAACGAACGGCACCCGAGGCTCTACCTGCTCGGGTGCATCGCGAACCTCTACTGGCTCGCCGAGAGCGACGACGGGCTCGTGATCGTCGACCAGCACGCGGCGAGCGAGCGATTGCAGTTCGACCGCCTGAGGGCGCAGGGCGCCCTTCCCCGGCAGGAGCTGGTGAGCCCTGTTCGCCTCGAGCTGACCGCCCCGCAGGCGGAGGCCCTGAGGAGCCGCGGGGACGAGGTGCGTTCCGGGGGGTTCGACGTGGAGCCGTTCGGCGGCGACTCCTACCGGGTGCATTCGGTCCCGGTGTACCACGGCCGGCTCGCCCCGGTCGCGCAACTCCTCGAGCTCCTCGACGAGCTCGCCGGGGGGACCCGGCCGACCGTTCCGGACGACCCGGCCGACCGGGTGCGCGCGTCGATCGCCTGCCACGGCTCGGTCCGGGCCGGGGACC
>JAKIWY010000064.1 GCA_022749835.1 Thermoplasmata archaeon
CGAGATCATGGACCTGAGCTTCGCCCTTCAGGCGCTCAGCGCGGAATACGTGAACCGAGAGGGGAAGAAGCTCCAGCCGAAGGTCTACCCGGTGCCCCCCGAGCTCGACCGCTCGGTCGCCCAGGCCGCGCTCGCGCCGTTGGGGGCGTCGATCGACCAGGCGACCGAGGCGCAAACCCGATATGCGGCGAGCTGGGAGGGAGGGACATGACCGACCCGTCGGACCCGACCGACCGACGCTACACGAAGAGCCACGAGTGGGTGAAGTCGGAAGGCAGCCAGCTGCGCGTCGGCATCACGCACCACGCCCAGAGCGAGCTTACCGACATCGTCTTCGTCGACCTCCCCAAGCCCGGAAAGGCGGTCGGCGCCGGGGAGAGCGTGCTGGTGCTCGAGTCGGTCAAGACCGTCGCGGACGTCTACGCGCCCACGAAGGGGACGGTCGTGGCGGTGAACGAGGCGCTCAAGAAGACCCCCGAGCTCATCAACCGCGACCCGTACGGCGAGGGCTGGCTGTACCTCTTCACGCCGGAGGGCCCGGTCGACGAGAAGGCGTTCCTGACCGCGGACGGTTATCGCGCCTTCGTGGCCAGCGCCGCGCCCCACTGAGCTCCGGAGCCCCCGCCCTCTCGACCGATTCGGCCCGCCAGGCTCCCAGGCCCTGGGGGGCGTGGGGGACCAACGGAACCGAATCCTCGATGCGCCGTCCCTGGGCCGCTCTCGGAGGCTTTCGATGGCCGTGGGATCGTTCAGGCTGAGGCGGCAAGTGTGCCAGGCAGGGTCGGAGGCGCTGAACCAGCTCCGGGCCGCTTCGGGGGGGTAGGCGGTGCCGCCGCCAACTTGGCGTGTCTGGCCGCCAAGCTGGCGGCGGTAGAGGTCCTCCGAGCGAAGGGGGCGGGTTTTCCGGCTCAGGTTATGGTTACGGTCAGGATCCCGGGATGCGACTGCTCGCTCACGCCGTTGTACGTCCCGATCAGCACCAACTTCCAGCCGTACGTACCGGTCGGGAACGTCAAGGAGATGGCCTGAGTTCCAGAGACCTTCGTCGTCTTGTGCGCGGCGAAACTGCTCGGGAAGTACGCTGAGGTCAGACACGACGCGGCCTTGGTCCAAGCGCCCGAGGTACCGAGCCGGTACCAGAGCTTGCAGCTCGTGGCGGTGAAGGTGTGGCTTCCGGTATTCTTGATGACGGCGGTCGCGGAGACGCTGCCACCTTGAGCGCCGGAGGCGTTCTTCGGACTGAAGTGGATGTAGACGGGCGCCTTTACGAGGGCCGGCGTCGCCACGGCGGCGTGCGCGCCGGAACCGGCCCCGAGGCTGGCGCTGACCGGCGCGGCCAGTCCGACTACGAGAGCGATCAGAGACAGGCCCACAACCGCTCGCCCGAGATGCTTCATGCGGAATGGGGGAAGCTTCAGGACTCTAAAGGTTTCAGACCGGCGAAGCCCGAAGAAGATCGGTCCGTGGCGGGACCGAGATTTCGCCCGAGTAGGCGTTTCCTCGAGCACATCAAGCCCGTTTGACATCGAGCTCACCCGTCCTCCCGGCCAGTTCGGGAGGCCATGGGGGTCGGCGCCGCGGTCGGCTACGGGCTCGCGACCGCCGCCGGCGCAGGGTCGGCGGATTTCCTGGCGAAGACGACCACCGACCGGGTCGGATTCCTGAAAACCCTCTGGTACCTCGAGCTGTTCGGCGCGCCCGTCCTGATCGCCCTAGCGCTCTGGTCCGATGGCCTTCGACCGTTACCGGTCGTGCCCCTTCTCGGCGTCCTGGCCCTCGCGTTGCTGAGCGTCGGGGGACTCCTGTTCCTCTACCGGGCCTTCGAGCTCGGTCGGTTGTCGGTCGTGGCGCCCTTGACGAGCGGCTACCCGGTCCTGTCCGTCGTGCTGTCGGTCTTCGTCCTCGGCGAATCGTTGTCGCTCCTCGCACTCGCCGGGATCGTCGCCGTCCTCTCGGGGGTGCTGCTCATCGCGCGGCGTTCTGCCCAAGGAGGCCGGGCGCCCAAGGATCCCCGGGCAGGGATCATCGCGGCTGCCATCGCCTTCGTACTGTTCGGGTTCTACTACTTCGGGCTGGCGTTCGTCATAGGACCGGTCCCGCCCGCGACCGGCGCGGCGCTCACCCGGCTGGTCGGACTCGCCACGGTCGGTGGGGTGGTCCTGTCCCGGGCGGGCCCGCGACTTCCTCCTCGCTCGGTGCTTCCGCGCGCCGTCGCGTTCCCGGTGCTCGACAGCCTCTCGCTGGTCGCCTTCAACGTCGGGTGGGTGGTCAGCCGATCCCTCGCGGTCCTCGTCACGGTGAGCGGTCTCTACGGGGCGGTCACCCTCGGCTGGGCGGTCGCCGTCCTTCACGAGCGCCCGAGCGCCGTGCAGTGGGGCGGCGCGTTGCTCATCTTCGCCAGGATCGCCGCCCTTTCGCTAGGTCCGGCATGACCGGGTCCGGCCCTGGCAAAGAGAAGCGGCCGGTCTGGTGAACGATTCAACCGGTCGGGCGGAGGGCCCGACGGGACTCCGGGCGCGCCGGTCTCCGGCGGGAGCCCTCCTCACGCCCCATTCGCTGGACCGACGGGGGGCGGTTCAGCGTCCTTCGAACTTGGGGGGCCGCCGCTCGAGGAAGGCGCGCATCCCTTCCGAGCGATCCCACGTGGAGAAGGTGTGGCCGGCCGACTCCCCCTCCATCCGGACCGCCGCATCGATCGGCGAGTCGATGCTCCGGTCGATGACGGACTTCACCCACGAGACCGCGAGGGGAGCCCGCTCGGCGATCGCCTCGGCCATCGCCTGCGCTTCCTCCCTTGCCGAGGCCGCGAAGAGGACCCGTGCGACGAAACCGAGCCGCGCCGCCTCGCCCGCGGAGACCGGTATCCCCGTGTAGACGAGCATCTTCGCCTTCCCGGGGCCCACCAATCGGGCCAGCCGCGAAGCGCCGCCCATCCCCGGGTGGATGCCGACGGTTACCTCGGGGAGCCCGAGCTGGGCTCCGTCCGCCGCGACGATGAAATCGCAGGCGAGGGCGATCTCGAGTCCGCCCCCGAGAGCGTGCCCCTCGACAAAGGCGATGACCGGGTGCGGGAACTCCGAGATCTTCCGGCAGGCGCTCTGGGCGAACATCCCGAAGTTGCGGCCTTCCACTGGGTCCTTTTGCGCCATCTCGGCGATGTCGGCGCCCGCGCAGAACGACGGCGAGCTGCTCCCCAGGACGACGCAACGCGTCGACGCGTCGTGCTCGAGAAGGGTGAACGCCGCCCGTAGCTGCTCTAGGAGGTCCGTGTTGAGCGCGTTGAGCGACTCCGGGCGGTCCATCAGGACCCACGTGACGTGGCCGCGCTTCTCGGTCTTGACGCAGCTCAACGGCCAGCGCTTGTCCCCACGCGCCGCCCGGGTGCGCAGCTCTTTCGATACCGGGAAGTCGTCGCCCCACGGCTTGGCGAACGCCTCGACCTTGGCGAGCGCCTCGACCGGGCCGACCTCGGAGAGAAGCGTGAACGGGCCCTTCGCCCATCGGAGCCCGACCGTCGCGCCCCGGTCGGTCGCCTCGGGGCTCGCGACCCCCTCTTCCACGAGGCGGGCGGCGATCCCGAAGACGAGCCCGAGAAAGCGGTCCTTGACCGCCCCCTTCGCTGCGGCATCGACCGCGGTCTCCTTCCAGGCCCACGGCTTTCCACTCTGGAACTGGGCCGTGAGAGCCTTCGATGGGGCGTAGCAGCGGCCGAACGCCGCCTCGAGCGATCCCATCGAGTGGTGGGCGATGGTGACCCCAGTGACGTTCATCAGCTCGAAGGGGCCGAGCGTCGCGCCGAACAGCTCGCGGCCGACCTCCTCGATCGTGGCGAGGCTCGCCACGCCTTCCTCGTGCAGACGGGTCGCCTCGTTGAGGTATGGCACGAAGTACCGGTTCACCGCGAATCCGGCGCGGTCCTGTACCCGGATGGGGACCTTCTTCAACCGGTAGCAGGCGTCCTCGAGCCTCTGGAGGGTCGCCGGCGTGGTCGACGGTCCGCCGATCACCTCGACCAGGCGGTTCACCGCCGCAGGAAAGAAGAAGTGGAGGCCCCCGAAACGGCCGGGCTCGGGAAACCCATCCGCGAGCCGAGCGACCGACAGCGAGGAGGTGTTCGTCACGACGACGCACTCCGGCGCCACCAGCGGGGCGAGGTCGGCGAACAGCCGACGTTTGACCTCCTCCTCCTCGAAGACGGCCTCGACGACGAGCGAAGCGCCCTTGACGGCGTCCGCGAGCGACGTGGTGAACTCGACGCGGGCGAGAATCTCCTGCTTTCGGGATTCGGTGAGCTTCTTTCGCTGGATCGCCCCATCGAGCGTCTTTTCGATGAGCGCGCGACCTCGCTTCGTCATCTCTTCGGTGACGTCCCGAACTCGCACCCGGTAGCCGGCCTGGGCGAACGTCTGGGCGATGCCGCTGCCCATGTTGCCGGCGCCTAGAACCGCTACGACCTCGGGTGCGCTCGCGGAATCGACTGACATCGTTTCTCCGAGGCGGCGGACGGCCCCTCGCGCGACCTCGGACGGGGGCCCCTCACTTAATCTCTACGTCGGCGGCGCGGGGGCCTCCGCGCGCCGGGGGCCCCGCCTTAAAGGGGCGGGGGGTCGCCCTCATGTGGCCCTCGCCGACCCCCAGCGCTCGCTCGAGGACGCGCTCGCCGAGCAGCGGGCGTTCGTGCTCGCCTTCGGAGGGTTCAGCCTCTCGACCGCCGGCGGCACGCTCGTGGTGAACGAACGCCTTCCTGTCCCCCCGTTCAATTTCGTCCAGGACGTCCAGGTCTCGCGCGGTCGGCAGTCGGCGTTCTTCGAACGGGCGCTCGATTTCTACTTCCAGCGCGCGATCCGACCCACTTTCCGAGTCCGTGAGCCCGTCGCACCGCACGTCGACCAGGCGCTGGGGGCCTTCGGCTTTCGCCGTCGCAAAGAGCCGTTCAGCGTCCTCCACGCGGGGCGGGAGCTCGAGGAGCGCCCCGTCGGCAAGGTCGAGGTGGCCCGGGCCAAGCCGAGCGATCTTGAGACCATCGCCGCGTTCTTCACCCACGAGCGCGAGCGGGACGAGTTCCGACGGTGCATCGAAGTCCTCTGGGAGAACCCGAACCCTGAGGAGGAGCTTGTACCGATGCTCGCTTGGGAGGCGGGACGGCCGGTCGGGGCGACCCTCCTCTACCGGCACCGTCGCACCGCGGGACTTCACGCCGTCGCCACCGCCGAAGGGGCCCGGGGCCGGGGGATCGCCTCCGCCGTGGTCGCCCACGCGGCGGCCCGGGAGCTACCCGACGAGTGCCAGGAGATCGCGATCACCGCGGATTCGGCGCGCCTCGCGGCGCGGTTGGTCAGCCTCGGTTTCCGGCTCATCGGCCGCTACGCCGAGTACGAGCTTCCGAAGGACGCCACGCTGGCCATTCCCCCGGTCGGACCCCCCGGCCCGCCCCGATGGAGGCCCCCGAGAATTCCAGTTTCCGGCAAGGTCTGACCGATGCCCAGACCGTGATGGTCCGTGGCGGACCGGCCGAACTGCTCGGGGGGCCGCGCGGGCGCTCTAGCCGCGACGGACCACGTCGAGCTTCATGCGCTGCTCGAGCGAGGCGATCGTGCGGATCGTGGGGAGCACCGTGTCCGCATTGAGCGAGATGGAGTCGATGCCCTTCCGCACGAGGAACTCGGCGAACTCCGGGTAGACGCTCGGTCCCTGGCCGCAGATCCCGACCGTTCGCCCCTCGGCGTGGGCGCCTTCGATCAGTAGCTCGATCGCCCGCTTGACGGCCGGGTCCCGCTCGTCGAAGTAGCCCATGCGCCCGAGCGTCTCGGAGTCGCGGTCCGCCCCGAGGACGAGCTGCGTGAGATCGTTGGAACCGATCGAAAAGCCGTCGCAGTAGGCGGAGAACTCCCTCGCCAAGAGGACCGTCGACGGCACCTCCGCCATCAGGTAGAGCTGGAAGTCGCGGGAGCGCTTCAACCCCTTCTCCTTCATCATCTCCTGGATCTGCTCGAGTTCCCAGGTGTTGCGGACGAACGGGAGCATCACCATGGCGTTCTTGAGACCCTTCTCGGTCCGGACGTGCTGGATCGCCTCGAGCTCGAGCAGGAACGCCGGTTTGTAGATCGGGGAGATGTACCGTGAGCAGCCCCTCCAGCCGATCATCGGGTTCTCCTCCTTCGGCTCGAACTCCTCGCCTCCCGGCATGCCGCGGTACTCGTTCGTCTTGAAGTCCGAGGTCCGGATGATCACCGGTCTCGGGTAGAACGCCTGGCAGACCTTTGCGATCCCCTCGGAGAGCCGGCGGACGAGCTCGGGGCTGCGTCCCTGCTTGACGAGGGAGAGCGGGTGCTCGCGGATGTGCGCCGTGAAGATGAACTCGATGCGGAGCAGTCCGACCCCCTGGACGGGAAGCCGCGCGTACTCCTCCGCCTTCTCCGGGACCCCGACGTTGACGTAGATGCGCGTCGCCGTGACCGGGACATGACCGTGGCCCCCGTCGGAAGAACCGGAGGACGGCGCGGCGGCCGCCGACGGCTTCTTGGCCCGCTCGAGCCCCTTGTAGACGGAGCCCGTCTTCCCGTCGACCGTGATCTCGGCCCCCTCGCTGATCATCCGGGTCGCGGTTCGGGTGCCGACCACGCACGGCACGCCGAGCTCGCGGGAGACGATCGCGGCGTGGCAGGTCATGCCGCCCTCGTCGGTGACGATCGCCGCCGCCTGGGCCATGGCGGGCACCATGTCGGGGGTGGTCATCGTCGTGACCAACACCTCGCCCGCCTTCAGTCGGTCCATCTCGGCCGCCTTGAGCAGAAGGCGCGCCCGGCCACCGGCGATACCCGGGCTCGCCCCGAAGCCGCGGACGATCGGCGACTCTTCCTCGGAATGGGCCGGCGCGGACGGGGCCACGGTGTGGGGTTTGGATTCGGCGGTCGAGGTGTTCGGAATGGTCGTCACCGGACGTGCTTGGACGATGTAGAGGGATTTATCGTCCGCGCACCACTCGATGTCCATCGGTCGCCGGTAGTGCGACTCGATGACCCGCGCGAGCGATGCGAGCTTCAAGATCCGGTCGTCGGAGATCTTCTGGACGGAACGCTCCGCCTCGGGGACCGGAACGTGTTCGTTCCCTCCAGAGGCCGCACGGACGATCTTGACGGACTGCTCGGAGACCTGCTTCTGGACGATCCGCTGGCTCGCGCCGTCGACGACGTAGTGGTCGGGCGTGACCTCCCCGCCAACGATCGCCTCTCCGAGGCCCCAGCCGGCCTCGATGATCATGTGGTTCTCCCCGCTGTTGGGGTCGCGCGTGAACAGGATGCCGCTCACGACGCTGTCGACCATCTTCTGCACGAGGACGGCGAGCTTCACTTGCCGGTGGTCGAACCCCTTGCGGGCCCGGTAGACTAGCACCCGCGGCGTGAACAGCGAACCCCAGCATCTCCGGATGGCACTGAGGATCTCGTCGGTGCCGGCGACGTTCAGATACGTCTCCTGGAGCCCGGCGAACGAGGCGCCCTCGAGGTCCTCGGCGGTCGCCGAGGAGCGCACGGCGGAGAATCGGACGCTGTGCTCCTTCGAGAAGCGCTCGAACGCCCGCGAGATCGCCTCCCCGAGCTCCGGCGGGAACGGGGTCGCCTCGAAGGTGTCGCGGATCCGACGACCGACCGCATCGACGCTCTCGGGTCGACCGAGGTCGAGCGTCTCGAGCGCGCTCGGAATCGCCTCCTTGAGGACGGTCGAGTCGACGAACGTCTGGTACGCCTCGGTCGTCACGACGAATCCGGGGGGGACCGGAAGCCCTTCCCGGACCACCTCGCCCAGCTTGCCGGCCTTTCCGCCGACCAGCGCGATGTCGGAGTCCGATACTTCGGCGAGGTTGACGATGAGCGGCATCGGTCTTCCTAGTCCGCCCGGCGTTGGAAGGTGTAGCTGACGAGGTCCTCGTGAGGAGAATACGGGTGGACGACTCGCACCTCG
>JAKIWY010000065.1 GCA_022749835.1 Thermoplasmata archaeon
ACCGTGAGGTAGAAGCCGACGGAGAACGGGTTGAGCCGCGACGAGAGGAAGGTACCGGTCGTAAGGAGGAGTCCGAGGCCGAGAAGGGCCGGAAGGATCACGGTGACCCGGCCGAGCACGACGCCCACCACGAGGACGGCGAGAGCGAACGGCGCCGCGACGTGCGAGCGTTGGGGCGCTCCCGTCGCAGGGCCGGCCGGGGGAGCGGCCGCGGGACGGCGTGTTGGGCGAGCCACGACGACGAAAACCCCGCCGAGGATAGAAGAATGTCGCTTTCCACCCGCAACTCCCCGGACCCGGCAGGCCACCGTGGAAGCGAAGGTAGATACGTCTCGCCGAGGCAGTCCGTTCGCTCGCGCACTGGACGCTCCGCGGTTTCCCGGGGGCTGCGGCGGCTTGCTGGACGCGCAGGGTCGATACGCGCCGATGAAGAACCCGTGGACCGCGGAGAACGGGCCCTGGTGGCTCGCCGGCCTGCTCCTCCTGGTGGTCGCTTCCCTTCTGCTCTTCGGGGGCGGCAGCCTCTATGCGGGAGCTCCGCGAGCGTTCGACCTGCTCCTTCTCGCGGCCGCCGCGATACTCCTCGTCGCGAGCCTCCTCCGCTCGGCGGCGTCGACCCCAGATCCGGCACGGAGTTCGGCCGTCAGCGTGGCGGAGACGGCGGCCCCAACCCCGCCCGCGGCGGGTACCTCCGCACCGAGCCGCTCGCTCCCCGTGTGGGACGAGTCGGAGCTCTCAGAGGATATCGGCGACTCCTTGGCGGCGATTCCGGTGGCCCCGGTAGCCTCCCCGCTCAACCGTCCCAGGGAGCGCTCGCCGGCGTCCATTCCGACGGCGTGGGCCTTTGCCTCCGAGGACGTCGAAGCGTTTCCCGCTTCATGGCCACCGATCGCCCCCCCGTCCGGAGCGGCCCTTCCGTTCTACCCGGCCGTCGCGCAGGCGCCGTTCGTCGCCCTCGGTCTCGACCCCCGGGGGGAGATCGACCGGCTTCGGGCGAGGGTCCGAGAGCTGGAATCTCCCTCGATGGAGCACACGAGATCGTCGGGCACCGACATTCCCGATACTCCGTTCCCTCTCGTCTCGAGGTCGCGACCGATCCCCGAACCCCCCGCGCTTCGCTCCCCGCGCGTCGGGGGCGACAGCGGCTGCGCGGGGTGCGGGACGCTCCTCTCGGAAAAGATCTCGAAGCCTCTGTGCTGGGGGTGCGGACGGGCGCTGTGCGCCTCCTGCTTCTGGCACTTCGGGCCGGGCCCCGGACTCCACCGTTGCCCCGCCTGCTACGGCCAGTCGGGCCCCGCGACGAGCGCGTCGCGCTCCGGGGGGCGGGCCGGCCTTCCGCCGGTGATCGGCACCGGGGCTACGGCTTCGGGCGGGCCGGCCGCGGTGGCGCCCACGGCGCAGCGTTGAGCACGCCCTCCGGAGCGACCCAGGCCCGTCGGAGCAGGCCGACCGAGAGCTCGATGCGGTCGAGTTCGGCACCGGTGGCCGCCGAGCTCGAGGCGTGAAGGAGGACCCCGTGCTCGCTCGCGCGGCGAGCCGCCGCCGAGTCGAGAGCACCGGCGGGCGCCGTCGGGGCGACTTCGAGCGCGGTTCCGATCTCCTGGGCCCAGTCGACCCACTCGGCAAGGGAGCCCGACGGCGATCCGGTCGAGCCTTCGGAGGGCGTGAGGTGGGCGGCGAGGAGCGGTGGAGAGCCGGCCCCGGGCGAGTCGCGGTGCGCCGGGGGAGACGTCCCTGCCGACCCGCGAAGCACCCAGTAGTCCCTCTCGATGGCGGTGTGGGGAGCGTTCGTGCCGTCGAACTCCTCGCCGAGGAGGAGCCGGATCGCCTCCCCCGTCGCACGCCGCCGCTCCTCCAGGAATCGAACCGTGGCCGCGGCGAGGACGCCGTCGCAGGATTCCGCCACGGGGACAATCACGCCGAGGTACCGCCAGCTTCTTCGGTGGGCCGCTTCCAACAGCGCCTCGACGTCCTTGGGGCCCGTTTCCCCGGCGAGGTGGATGTGGAGATCCCCGTGGAGGTCGGAAGCGGCGACGAGTTTCGGCAGTTTCCCCGCTTGCGCCGCTTCGAACTCTCCGGAGTTCTCCCGGATCTCGCTCGGGATCCAAGGTAGTCCGAGCGATCGGTATACCTCCTCCTCGGTCGCGCCGGCGATCCTCTCCTCACCGCGGAAGACGCCATACTCGTTCACCTTGAGGCCGAGGTCCCGGGCGAGGGTGCGCAGCCGGACGTTGTGATCCTTGGAGCCGGTGAAGTACTGCCACGTCGCCCCGAAGGCGGCCGGCTCGACGACCCTCAAGTCGATCTGGAGCCCGTCTTTCAGGAGGACCGTCTCCTTCGTCGGGCCGCGGAGCACGATCGAGGCGACGTGGGGATCCGAGCTCAGTCGATCGAAGACCTTCTCAGGCTCCCGGCTCGTGGCGAGCAGGTCGAGGTCCCCGACGCTCTCGCGCCGGCGTCGGAGACTTCCGGCGATCTCGACCTGGTCGACCGGTGCGCCGGATCGCAGCGCCTCGACGAGCTGCCGGGCGATCTCCCACGCTTCGAGTAGCGGTGTGCGTCCCTTCGGCGGCTCGGTCGCAGCGAGCGCCTTTCGAATCAACTCGACCTTGCGGGGCCCGAACCCCTTCACTCCCTGCAGGCGCCCGGAATCGACCGCCTCCAGGAGCTCCTTGGGTCCCTCGACCTTGAGCTCGAGCAGGAACCGACGGGCCGTCTTCGGTCCGATCCCCGGGAGCTTCATGATCTCGATGATGCCGGGGGGGAACTGGCCGCGGATCTTCTCGAAGTAGGGGATCCTCCCGTCCCTCAGGTACTCCCGGATCTTCTCCTCGATCGCTTCCCCGACCCCGGGGATCTCCCTTAGTCCGCCCCGGTCGGCGACCTTGCGGACGTCCTCGGTCAGCGAGTCGATCGAGCGCGCCGCCCGACGGTACGCCTCCGGCTTGAAGCGCTCGCCGGCGAGGTCGAGCAGGTCGGCGATGGCGCCGAAGATCTCCGAGAGCTCGGCGTTCGTGCCCATCCGTCGACCGGGCCGAACCGGCCCGGGGAGAAAAGCGGTCGGGCGGCGCTCTAGGGGGTGGCTCCGGAACCCGCGTCAATCCAGACCCGGCGATCCACGGTCGTGAACCCGAGCCGTTCGTACATGTGGCGGGCCGCTTCGTTGTCGCTCCGGACGACCAGGGCGGCCCGAGCTCCCAGGGAGGCTGCCTCGCGCGCTCCGAGCGCGGTCACGGCGCTACCGAATCGCCGACCGCGGGCCGACGGCTTGGTGAAGATGCCGGTGAGCATCCAGACCTTTGGCAACCGGACCCCGGCGCGCGCCAGCGCCACGAGCTTCCCCCGGTCGAAGGCGCCCCAGACCCATTCCCGCTCCAGGTCGACGGTACGGTAGGCGGTCGTGACGAGCTCCTCGTGCTCCTCGGCGAGCCGCCGCACCGCGGGGGTGTCCGCGGGGGTGAGCCGGCGGGCCGGGGGGCTTGCCGGGAGCGCCCGTGGAGCCCGGCCGAGGACCATCACCTCTACAGGGTACGAGCGGATCGGCGCCCGGGCGATCCGCACCGCCTCCGCGACCTCCTCGGGGACCACGGCGATCAGTGGCCGGTCGGGCAGCGCCTTTAGGAGCAGAGGGTGAGGGGTGCGCAGTCCGATCCACTGGGCGACCGGCACGTGGGGGACCCCGTACCATATGAGCAGGTAGGCAACCGGAGTGCCGTCCCGAAGCAGGGTGACGAATCGCACCCGCTCGGGGGCGAACTTGAGGTCCCAGAGCGCGTAGGCGTGGGTCACCGGGTCGTTCCGCTCCAGCTCCTCGAGCCAGGTCGCGTCGATCCCCTCGCGGATCGTATCGGTCGATGGCGGCACGCGGGAACGAGTCGCCGCCGTCTATTATCGAGTATCCCCCCGGGCCGGGGACCCGAGGGTACTTCGGGACCCGAAGGCGCGCGACTCACCCTTCCCGGCGACCGTCGGGCGGTCGCAGGAGCCGCCCCGCAGAGATCGAGCAGCCCACGGGCGATCCCAGCGCACGTCGGGAAGTTCCGGTTCGGAACCACGACGCCGCGAACGCAACTCTCCGGCCCATGCCGGAGGGGTCCCGCCTTCTTCCGCGGACGCCGCGGGTGATTGCCGGTCGGCGGGGAAGTCTCATTGGCGCGGAGCGCCAATTGTAATAGTGCCGCACCTTCCGAAGCCTTATGTACGGCATTCCGGCATCATTTTTCGGTACCCGCTGGGGTACCATCATGCGACGAATAAGTGGCAAAGTAATCTACGGCGCGACCGCGGTCGGAATCTTCGCCCTCATTGGAGGCTTCGCTATCGCATCGATCAGCTTGACGAGCAGCACCCAGAATGCCTCGGGCAATTATGTGAGTTCGAGCGGTGGTGTGACGGGCGTCACCTACACGTCCACGGTCCTGGGGGCCACCACCAACCCGGCACCCTCGGCGTCCACCGGCACGGGCGGCGCTCCCCAGGCGGTCGTCGCGGGAGCGAACGCGTTCTGCGCCAGCGCTAGCTGCACGGCCGGCGATTTCGCCCAGGTGGTTACGTACACCTTCACCGTCTCCATGACCGGCTCGATCATGATTACCATCCAGGTCACCGCATCCGCGGGCGGAGGGACGAGCACGCTCTACCTCAAGCAGGCGGGATCGGCGGTCGCCGGCACAATCGTGCTGACGTGGGACGTCGGCACGGCCACGTCGACCCTGACGGCGGTCACCCTCGGCGTCCAACAGTGCAGCGGAGCGACCTGCCCGTAGGGTAGGGACGAATCGCGCGGCGGGGGGCGGCGCGCGCCACCCCCCCACCAACCCCTTCCGTTCGCCCCGGTGAGCCCGTGGATCGGGCGGCTGTGGCCCCCCCGACCGGATCCCCTCGAACGATACCCTAAACATGGGGAACTTCAGCTATACGTCATCATGGAGACGCCTCAGGGCATCGCCGTGCGGCCCGCGGTCGCCCGTCCGGCTCCTCCGCGGGATGGCGAACCGTCTTCCGGATGAGCGGTCTTGCGAACTTCCGGGCGATCCGGATCGCCCTCTTGGCCCCTGAAGTCCGCCTTCGCGTGAGGAACAGCCTTCCCCTGGTCTTCCTGGGCGGAGGCGCGCTGATGGCGGCCACCCTCCTTCTCCAAGGAGGGTCCGGCGCCCACGCCGGCCGGTTCCCCTTCTGGCTGCTCTCCCTCTCCATCGGCGTCGTGGCATTCATCGGTGGTGGAGTATCGCTGGTCGCGGGCGACTTCGACACGGTCGGCCCGTCACCCCCCCTCGACGAGTCACCGTTTCCCGCCGAGGAATCGCTACCCCCGACCGAGCCCGAAGAGGAGGTCGCCGAGCTTCCCCGAACGATCGCGAGCGAGGACATCATCGTCTCCCGAAGGGCGTGGGAGCGTCTCAACGAGATGGCGGCCGCACGACGACTGGCTGAGTCCATCCGCCCTGCGGCAGGGACGTACGCTCCCCCGTCGTTCGAGACGACCCGGGAGGCTATCGAAAGCAGCCCCTGGTCCGAAGCCGACCTGCCGGTTCCCCGACGAGCCGAACCCCGCCCGACGCCGGTCCCCGACCCCGCACCGGCCCGGATCCAACGGGAGGGGGAGGTCCCCGCCCGGAAGCTCGATGGGGTGGACGTTTCGTCCCTTGGGTTCCGCCCGATGGCCAGGACCCCACCGCCCTCCAGCATCCCGGCCCCCCGGACTCCCCCGGCCCCCCGCCCGGCGGTTCCGCCGACGGCCGAACGGAAAGATCGCCGACCCGCGGCGCCACCCGCCCATCCGGGAGGGGGGGAATCCGGGCCGAACGAGGCACGACCAGAAGCCCCGGAGTTCCTGGTCGACCTGATGAACGAGCTCTACTCGGAGATCAAGGTCAATGCGGCCCCTCCCCGCGGCCCCGAGCGGCCGAAGGCCGTGGCCGCCGACTCGACGTGCCCGGGATGCGCCCGCGAGATCGAGCCGGGGGCGACCGGGAAATGCTTCGATTGCTGGCGCCCGATGTGCAATGACTGTAACGACCACGCGGTGCAGACAAAGCGCACGCTCCTGTGCAACCGCTGCTTCTCCGGGCATCGCGGCTGAACGGGTCCGTGGGTCGGCCGGGCCGGGGCGGTCTCTCCTCGGCCGTCGGACAATGGTAAAGCCCGAGCCGCTCCTGGCTCGGACGACCCGTGCGCGCTCATCGCCCTACGGCGACCTTCCCGGACCACCTGAACGCGCTGTACGACGCCTTCCCGTTCGAGCGCTCGCTCGCCCACGACCCGGTCCTCCTCGTCCGCCCGTTCGGGAGTTCACGGCGGTCGGCAGAGGTCGCGGGGATCTTCGCGGCCACGCTGGCCATCGGGAACACGACCGCGATCCAGGGCTCCTTTCGAAAAGTGCTCGACCTTGCGGGAGGCGACCTCGCCGCGTACGTCGATACGGTCGACGAACGCACCTGGCCGGACGCCTTCGGACCGTTCAAGCACCGATGGATCCGCGGCGACCAACTGGGCTACCTCGCGCTGCGGCTCCGGCAGGTCTACCGGGAGCACGGTTCCCTCGAGCAGGTCTTCCTCGACGGCCTCGCCTCGCAGGCAGGTTTCCCTGGAGGCCTCGCGGCGCTGTCGGCCGCCCTGCGGGGTCCCGCCGCGACCCACGGCGGAGCGCCGGGGGCGCCCCGAGGCTACGCGTCGCTCTTCCCCTCCCCTCTCGAAAGCCACAGTCCCTGCAAGAGGCTCACCCTGTTCGTCCGCTGGATGGTGAGGTCCGGGTTCCCCGACCTGGGCGTCTGGTCGCGTGTCCCCGCGTCGCTCCTTCGGGTGCCCCTTGACCAGCACGTCTACTGGATCGCCTACCACCTCGGGCTCACCCGAAGAAAGAGCCCCTCCTGGGCGGCGGTTGAGGAGGTCACCGAAGCGCTGCGGGCCGTCGACCCCGAGGACCCCGTGAAGTACGACTTCGTGCTCTGCCACACCGGTATATCGGGCGACTGCCCGAAGCATCGGGAGATCAGGGTGTGCGGAGCGTGCGCGGTCCGGCCGGATTGCCTTCTCTGGCGGGGCCGGAGGACGACGTGAGCCCGACCGACCCGATCCCTGCCGACCCGGGCCTCCTGGCGAGATTCCGAGCCGCCGGTTCGCAGATCGCCTGGCGACCGCTCGTTGAGCCGCCCCGACCTCGGCCCGACCTGAAGAACGCTCCGAGCTCGGTGCGCGTCGCGCACCTCAACGAGGAGGAGGCCCGTATCGAGGAGCGGGAGGAGGCCGACGGGCGGGCGTATCTGACCGTCGATTCCGGTCCGCTGGGCGCCCTCGTCCTCCTTCTCGAGGTCGACCGTCGGGGAGCTCCCGACAGCCTGAGGACCTGGGAGGCGGGCGCGATCCCCGGGTTCCCCCAGGGGGCGGTCGGCGCGGCCTGGGGGGACGGCGCCGAGCGCGGCGCAGCCCAGCTGCCGCTCGCCGACCTGGTCAAGCTCGCGCGCTATGCGCTCGCCTGACCGATCGCCGGAGCGCCCTGACCTACGAGCAGCCGCTGGTCGAGCCGCACATCGTGCAGGCGTAGCAGGTGCCCGAGCGGACCATGATCCCGCCGCAGACGTAGCAGGACGGGGAATCGTCGCTCGCCCCGGTCGCCTCGGAGTTCGGCACGAAGGAGTCAAGCGGCTTCGTCTCGAACTTCGAGGTCGTCGCGCTGGGCTTCGGGCTCGTCCCGTGGCCGTTCCCGTTCGCCTCCGCCGCCGGTCCCTCGAGGCCGATCGAACGGCGCTCGTCCTCCGTGAGGAACTCGACCGCCAGCCAGCGGGCGACGTAGTCGGGGATCGACTTTGCGAAGCGGACCTTGGGATTGTTCGTCGCGCCGGACGGCTCGAAGCGCATGTGGGCGAGCTTGCGAACCAAATCCTTGAGCGGCACCCCGTGCTGGAGCGCCATCGACATC